>NZ_CASFWU010000015.1 GCF_949298305.1 uncultured Bacteroides sp.
AGTCCTTCGTAAGCAGATAATACTCAGTCGTATCCTTGCCCTTCTCGAACATGGGCTGATACTTGAACGGAGGTGTTGTTGCCATAATTACTACTTGCTTTAAAGTTGTTATAATCTTGTTGCTTGCAAAGGTAAGAAGTATTATCGAAATATTTTTTTAATCGAAAGTCTTTTCTTCAGGCTCGAAAAAGGTTTTTATGCCTTTCCTATCTTTTTCATTCTTCCAATCAACTCGTCTCCCAGCGCGCTCTTCACCTCGATGTGCTTCAGCACGGCAGTGACGAAGGGATTGCTCTCGAAGTCGCCACGCACCTGCTCAAAGTCCATTTCCTTCTCCAGGCGAGAGCCGTCGGCACCGAAACCGGTCATGGAAGCCATGGAGAACTCTTTCTTGGCGTCTTCGTAGACCATGCGGTCGAGGCCGATGACAGACTCTTTCCACTTCTCGACGATGCGGATGATGTCGGCCGCCGTCATGGCTTCGGGCTTCACACCGTAAAACTCTTCCAGCTTCTCGTAAGCCCACGTCCACTCGTACGTATAGTAGTTAAGGTGCATCCGTTCAAATTCTGCATTGATTTCCTTCAGCTTGTTGACAGTACCGTTTTCAATCCCGTCCATCAGGGCATCAATCTCGCTCTTCGGTACTATCAGTCCGGAGATGTCAACCCATTCGCCCGTACCAATGGAGGTGTCGGGACGAAGGCGGGCGCGAATTTCGTCGTCGTTGCGGAAATCGATGCCTTCGAGCCGTTTGATGACCGAATTGCCGAGGAACTTGTGGATGGCAATCTCGTAGAACTTGATACCCTTGGCCAGCGACGAGTTGCGTATCTTGGCGCTGTGGAAGGAATAGATGTCAGAAAGTTCGCCGCTGGCATGACGCAGGTTGAGCAGTGTCTCGCGCCCCTTGAACATCTTCTGTACGGTGTAGGGACTGAGCAGGTTGTAATTGATGAAGTCCAGCTTGTTAGGGTCTTTGCGGCCGTCGCGCTTGGGCCACTTCTGCGCATCGCGGATGGTGCCGACACTGCGCAGGTTGACACCCGGTACCAGATACGTGGTGTTGTTCTGCTCGATGAGGTACGAGAACGGCAGGTTGGACGTATCCGAATGGTTGACGTGGCGACCCATGACGAGCGAGAAGGCACCCACACGGGCAGGCCACAGGATGTAAGAGTCGGACGTTGTCTTGGCACCGCGCTCCAGCGTACCCTGGTGGATGGGGCCGAGCTTGTACATGTGATTGCTCTGGTTGGAGCCAGAGCCGGCATTCATGAACGAAAACATTCCGGCAATGAGCAGCGTCGACTTGTGGTGCGTCACGGTGAACGGCCCGGCAAAGATGGCACATGCCTCGCCGTTCTCGCCCTGACAGTTGCTGAAGAACAGGGAGTCGGAAGCCGAATAATTGTGACCCAGCTTGCAGGCCTGTCCCACAAAGCAGCGCGAGAGCATGGCGCCGTCGTCCACATGAGAGCCGCTGGAGATGATGAAGTCGTCGCAAATGACTCCGTGACCGATGTGTACAGGTGCCGACTCGTTACTGTTGATACTGCCGTTGAAAAGACGGCAGGTGCCGCAAATGTGGCAGCAGTCACCGATTCGTACATTCTTGATAGACCCCGTATTCACAATAGTCACGTGGTTGCCAATGGTACCCACGGTGGAAGCATGCTTATTGGAGTAATAATCCGTAATTTCTTTCAGCCGCGCAATGAGTTCCGGACGATGTCGGTAAAGAGCCATAAAGTAAGCCAAGTGTGCAGAGAGCTTGTCGTTGATAAGCACTTCGCGCCCGCCGGTTTCATTAAGGACGGATACCTCGACACTGTTGCCGAAGCGCGAAAGACCGTCCACGAGGATGATGTCCACGTTCTCGATGAACGTGTCGTGGCCAATCTCATAATTGGCGATGTAGTTCTGGATGTTCTCAATACAGCAGTTATCGCCCACTGTGACGTTGTGAAGCGTTACATGGCGCAAGCCCGAGTGCTTGCGGATGCCGCCGGGCAGCTCGAACTCCGAGCGGAAGGCGCCTAAACGGACTTCGCCCGAAAAGCGGGTGTGGTGAACATATTCGGTCGAGAAGTCTTCGGACACGCTGACCTTATCCCAATTGTCGGCCAGACAGGACTGGCTTTTGAGCCGGAGCACTTCATCTTCAGTCAATTTTCTATAATTCATAGCCTTAATCATTTTAGTTCCTTATTTGTATATTGGTTTCAGAAGTCCCTGACTTTCATACGGGCAGCCCGACAGACATTATTCGTAGGTGTCATAAAGGAAGTCGTTGTAGGGGTACTTCTGCACATGCAGTTCCTTAACCCTCTTGTAGACCACTGTCTTCATCTCCTCAATGTTGGTCTTCTCACGGGCCGAGACGAAAAGGCAGTTATCCTCCATCTTGGCCATCCACGTGCGCATCAGCTCCTCCAGCGTCCAGTTCTCCTTGGTACGGGGCGTCAGGTCGTCCTCGTCCTTGCGGACGTAAGTGTAGGCGTCAATCTTATTGAACACCAGTATCATGGGCTTGCCTGCCGCACCGATGTCGGCCAATGTCTTGTTCACCACTTCTATCTGTTCCTCGAAGTCGGGATGCGAAATGTCCACCACATGCAGCAGCAGGTCGGCCTCGCGCACCTCGTCCAGCGTTGACTTGAAGGAGTCCACCAGGTCGGTGGGCAGCTTGCGGATGAAGCCCACGGTGTCGCTCAGCAGGAAGGGCAGGTTCTCGATGATGACCTTGCGCACGGTGGTGTCCAGCGTGGCGAAGAGCTTGTTTTCGGCAAACACCTCGCTCTTGGCCAGGAGGTTCATCAGCGTGGACTTGCCCACGTTGGTATAGCCCACCAACGCCACACGGATCAGCCGGCCGCGGTTCTTGCGCTGCGTGGCCTTCTGCTTGTCAATCTCGGCCAGGCGTTCCTTCAGCAGGGCCATGCGGTTCAGGATGATACGACGGTCCATCTCCAACTGCGTCTCGCCCGGTCCGCGCAGACCCACGGAACCCTTTCCGCCACCGGCGCCCGAGCCGCCTCCCTGTCGCTCGAGGTGCGTCCAGAGCCGTTGCAGACGGGGCAGCATGTACTTGTACTGCGCCAGCTCCACCTGCGTCTTGGCGTTGGCCGTCTGTGCACGCATGGCGAAGATGTCCAGGATGAGCGACGTGCGGTCCAGTATCTTCACCTTCAGCTCGCCCTCGATGTTGCGTATCTGTTTGGCGGAGAGCTCATCGTCGAAGATGACCATGCCAATCTCCCGCTCTGCCTCCTCCTCGTCCTTGATGTATTGCTTGATTTCGTCCAGCTTGCCCTTGCCCACGTAGGTGACGGAGTTGGCCTGGTCCAGCTTCTGCGTGAACCGCTTCACCACCTCGGCCCCTGCCGTCTCGGCCAGGAAAGCCAGTTCGTCCAGGTATTCGTTGGTCTTGCGCTCGTCCTGCGTCTTGGTGATGAGTCCCACCAGCACCGCCGTCTCCACTTGCGCCTCTGAAATTACAAATTCTTTCATGTTCTTTTCTTTATTCTGTTAGTCGGTCCCCGCCGCTGCGCGCCCGTCACGGCGCATTTCGGCCGAGGGGCCTTGCGGGTGGCAAATATACGAAAAAATTCTTGCACCCTTTCATGGAAAAGCGTTACCTTTGCCAACCAAAGAAATTCAAAGACTTATGCCACTCAATTTACCCGACAGGCTTCCGGCCATCGAGCTGCTGAAGCAGGAAAACATATTTGTCATCGACACGTCACGGGCCACGCAGCAGGACATCCGCCCCCTGCGCATCGTCATCCTGAACCTGATGCCCCTGAAGATAACCACGGAGACAGACCTCGTTCGCCTGCTCTCCAACACGCCGCTGCAGGTGGAGATACAGTTCATGAAAATCAAGAGCCACACGTCCAAGAACACACCCATCGAGCACATGAAGGCCTTCTACACCGACTTCGAGAAGATGCGCGGCGAGAAGTACGACGGCATGATTATCACCGGCGCACCGGTAGAGCAGATGGACTTCGAGGAAGTGAACTACTGGGACGAGATTACGGAGATATTCGACTGGGCGCGGACACACGTCACGTCCACCCTCTACATCTGCTGGGCAGCGCAGGCCGGGCTGTACCACCACTACGGAGTGCCCAAGTATCCGCTGGCGCAGAAGATGTTCGGCATCTTCGAGCACCGTCCCCTGCAACCCCTACACCCCATCTTCCGTGGTTTCGACGACCTCTTCTACGTGCCCCACAGCCGGCATACCGAAGTCAGGAAAGAAGACATTCTGAAAGTGCCCGAACTGACACTGCTCTCCGAATCGGCCGAGGCAGGCGTCTACCTGGTGATGGCGCGCGGCGGGCGCGAATTCTTCGTCACAGGGCACTCCGAGTACTCCCCCCTGACGCTGGACACGGAGTACCGGCGCGACCTGGCCAAGGGGCTGCCCATCGAGATGCCCCGCAACTACTACATCGACAACGACCCCGACAAGGGCGTACTGGTGCGCTGGCGCTCGCACGCCAACCTGCTGTTCTCCAACTGGCTGAACTACTTCGTCTATCAGGAGACACCCTACAACATCAACGAGATTGAATAACCCTGCCTGCGGAGGGGTTTTACTGGCAATCCGGACCATGCAAGCATCCTCCGCGGACCATGCAAGCATTCTCCACGGACCATGCAAGCATTCTCCACGGACCGTGCAAGCGTCCTCCGGGCAGGCCGCGAGGCATCACATAAACCATTGAACGTGAAAGAGAAACGAAAGATAGAGCTATTGGCTCCGGCCAAGAATCTGGAATGCGGCATCGAGGCCGTGAACCACGGGGCCGACGCGGTCTACATCGGCGCGCCCAAGTTCGGAGCACGGGCCGCCGCCAACAACTCGCTGGACGACATCGCCGCCCTGACGGACTACGCCCACCTCTACGGCGTGCGCGTCTACGTCACCGTAAACACCCTCCTGAAGGATGAGGAGCTGGCGGAGACGGAGCGCATGATATGGCAATTGTACCGCAGGGGAGTGGATGCCCTCATCGTGCAGGACATGGGCATCACGCGGCTCGACCTGCCCCCCATCCCCCTGCACGCCAGCACGCAAATGGACAACCGCACGCCGGAGAAAGTGCGCTTCCTGGCCGAAGCGGGCTTCCGCCAGGTGGTGCTGGCCCGCGAGCTGTCGCTGGACGAGATTGCCGCCATCCACCGCGCCTGCCCCGACGTGCCGCTGGAGGTGTTTGTCCACGGCGCCCTCTGCGTCAGCTACAGCGGCCAGTGCTACGTCAGCCAGGCCTGCTTCGGGCGCAGCGCCAACCGCGGAGAGTGCGCCCAGTTCTGCCGACTGCCCTTCACGATGACGGACGCCGAGGGGCGGGTCATCGCGCGGGACAAGCACCTGCTCTCGCTGAAGGACCTGAACCAGAGCGACCGCCTGGAGCAGCTGCTGGACGCGGGCGCCACCTCGCTGAAGATTGAGGGAAGGCTGAAGGATGTCTCCTACGTGAAGAACGTCACCGCGGCCTACCGCCGCCGGCTGGACGCCATCCTGGCCCGTCGGCCGGAGTATGCCCGCGCCTCGTCGGGCACAAGCCGCTTCGACTTCACGCCCCAGCTGGACAAGAGCTTCAGCCGCGGCTTCACCCACTACTTCCTGCAGGGGCGGGGCGAGGACATCGCCTCGCCGGACACGCCCAAGTCCATGGGCGAGGCGATGGGCACCGTGAAGGAGCAGCGCGGCGGATGGGTCAGCGTGGCGGGCGTGAAGCCCTTCCACAACGGCGACGGCGCCTGCTTCCTCGACGAGCAGGGACGGCTGCACGGATTCCGCATCAACCGCGTGGAGGGCAACAAGCTGTACCCCGCCGCCGACCTGCCCCGCATACGGCCCCGCACGCCCCTCTTCCGCAACTTCGACCAGGACTTCGAGCGGGTGCTGGCACGCAAGTCCGCCGAGCGAAAGCTGGCCCTCAGCTGGCTGCTGACGGACACGCCCTGGGGCTTCGCCCTGACCGCCACGGACGAGGACGGCAACCGCGCCACCCTGGCCTTTGCCCACCCCAAGGAGCCTGCCCGCACGCCGCAGGCCGACAACCTGCGCACGCAGCTCTCCAAGCTGGGCAACACGCCCTTTGAAGCGGGAGGCCGGGACGACGCCATCGTCATCCGCCTCTCGGGCAACTGGTTCATCCCCTCGTCCGTACTGGCCGACTGGCGCAGGCAGGTCGTGGAACGGCTGACGGCCCTGCGCCGCACCAACTACCGCCGCGAGACGGCCGTGTGGCGGCCCACGGCCCACCCCTACCCCGAGACGACGCTCACCTACCTGGGCAACGTGATGAACGCCGAGGCGCAGGCCTTCTACCCCGAACACGGCGTGAAGGACATAGCCCCCGCCTACGAGCGCCGGGCCGAGCCGGGAGCCGCGCTAATGTTCTGCCGCCACTGCCTGCGCTTCAGCATGGGGTGGTGCCCCACGCACCAGGGCGGACGCTCGCCCTACCGCGAGCCCTACTACCTGACGGCCGGCGACGGCCGGCGCTTCCGGCTGGAGTTCGACTGCCGCCGCTGCCAGATGAAGGTCTACAAAAATGAAGAATGAAGAATGAGGAATGAAGAGCATATTAATAAGGTGTACGGCGGGGCCTCGCAGAGGCATCCGGACAGGCCTGTGCATGGCTGCGCCTTCCTTCTTCATTCTCCGCTTTTCCTGCTTCACTTGCTCTGCTGGCCGTTCCTCATCCTCTCCCTCGCCGCCTGCCACTATCCCCGCCCCGACCTCGACCGCGAGGGCATGAGCCCCCGCACGCGCGACTCGCTGGCCTGCCTCTACGAGCGCCACTACACCTGGAACACCAACCTCGAAGTCCTGGCCGACTCCGTGCCGCTGGAGCTGCTGCCCATCAAGAACACCTACCACACCCTCCGCCGCGGCGACCGCGTGGTCGTGGCCGAGTTCGCCGTCCACCCCAAGGACACGGTGGACACCGTCTGGGTGAAGCTGGCCCACACGCAGGAGGTGCAGGGATGGGTGAGGGAATGCGACCTGAAGCGCGACTTCGTGCCCACGGACAGCATCTCGCAGTTCATCCACCTCTTCAGCGACACACACGCCTCCTACTTCGTGGCCGTCTTTGCCCTCTTCGTGGCCGTCTGGCTGCTGCGCGCCTTCAGGCGGAAACAGCTCAAGCTGGTCTACTTCAACGACATTGACAGCATCTACCCCCTCCTGCTCTGTCTGCTCATGGCCTTCAGCGCCACCGTCTACGAGACGATGCAGGTCTTTGCCGCCGACACGTGGGA
Organism: uncultured Bacteroides sp.; assembly: GCF_949298305.1. Classification (GTDB taxonomy): domain Bacteria; phylum Bacteroidota; class Bacteroidia; order Bacteroidales; family Bacteroidaceae; genus Bacteroides. Next base: position 7,291 of record NZ_CASFWU010000015.1, read on the forward strand.
ACACTACTACTACAACCCCACGCTCTCCCCCTTCCGCGTGCCCTTCATCCTGTCGGTGTTCCTCACCGCCATCTGGCTGTTCATCATCGTGCTGCTGGCCGTGCTCGACGACCTCTTCCGCCAGCTCACCCCCGCCGCGGCCTGCTTCTACCTGCTGGGGCTCGCCTCGTCGTGCATCTTCTGCTACTTCTTCTTCATCCTCACCACCCACATCTATGTGGGCTACCTCTTCCTGGCCGTCTTCGTGTGGATATTCCTCCGCCGCCTGCGCCTCTCACTCCGTGCCTCGCGCTACCGCTGCGGGCGTTGCGGCGGCAAGCTGATGCACAAGGGCGTGTGTCCGCACTGCGGCGCCGTCAACGAGTGACCCGCCGCGGAAGGCCGCCGGCGCCACGGGCAGGAAAGCCCTCTGTCTCACGCAGGAAAAAAGTCGGACTCCCGCGGGAGAAATATCCATTCCCCCGCAGGAAAAACCTTCGGACATGCGTGTCATTTCTTCGTGTCCAGCCTTGACACGATTGTGTCCAGCCTTGACACAGCTGTCTCCAACCTTGACACAATTGTGTCAAGGCTGGAGATGGAAGATTCATAGGCATGTCTGAGCATTTTCTCTCGAATCCCGTCAAGTTTTTCTGCCCGTGTATTCAGGTTTTCCTGCCCATGTCACCGGGGAGGTTTTCTGCCTGCCGGGACATCGGCCTGCCTCCAGACGGCGAAGCCCCCTTCCTGCGCGGGCAGGGAGGGGGCTTCAGTCGGTCTTGGCGGATGCTTTCCGCCGGATGCCGTCAGAAACGGCAGCGGAGGTCAATGCCCGCCTGCAAGGGGCGTCCCCGCTGGACGAAGCGGTTGCCCATGCTCTCGAAGCCGAAGGCGTCGTAGCGTTTGTCCAGCGCGTTGCGCACCCACAGCCCCACGGCGCCCTGCCCTTTCTCCAGGCTGAGGCGACCGTTCAGCGTGCCGTAGAAGGGCTGGCTGAAGGCGTTGTCCTCCGTCCAGTAGATGCGCCCGGCGGCGTTGTAGTCGGCATTGAGGCGGATGCGGTCCAGCAGGGCGCCGGCCCGGAGGAAGAAGACGTACTGCGCGCCGATGTTCAGCGTGTGGCGGGGGATGAAGGGCACGGCCTTGCCGCGGTAGTCGGCCTCCTGTCCGGCGGCGTCCACGGTGAGGTAGTCGCGGAAGGTGGCGTAGGTGTATCCGTAGCAGGCGTTCAGCGTCAGCGCGTCGGTCAGCCTTGCCGTCACGGAGGCCTCTGCCCCGAGGCTGCGGCTGCGTCCTGCGTTGCGGACGGTGCGTCCCAGGCCGCTCTCCGAGAACTGCGACACCTGCTGGTTGCGGGTGTCCATCAGGAAGGCGGCCAGGTCGGCCGTCAGACGGCTGTCGGCCAGGGTCAGGTGCGTCCCGGCCTCGTAGCTCCAGGTGTATTCGGGCTTGTAGACGGCGTTTCCGGCCACGTCCACCTCGGCGTCGGGCATCATGGTGCCAATCATGTCCGCCATGCTGCCGAAGACGGGGCTGCCCATCAGCGCCTCCTTCATGGAGTTGCGCAGCTGTGCCTCGACCAGCTCGCTGAACATCTGTATGTTGTACCCGCCGGAGCGGTAGCCCTTGGCGGCGGTCAGGTAGACGTTGTTGCCCTGCCGCCACTCGTACTGGAGGGAGAATTTGGGCAGCAGCTGCAGGTAGTCGCGCTTCAGGGTGCCCTCCAGGCCCGAGCGTGCCTGCATCTCGGTGTCCTCCATCTGCATGGGACCCATCTTCAGCGAGAAGCCGAAGTCCAGGGGCGCGGCGGCTGAATTGTAGTCCAGCCACATTTTCTCGTAGTCCAGCCGCAGCCCGACGGTGGCCGAGAGGCCCTTCACCAGCAGGTCGTTCCACGTGCTCTGGTGGTAGAGGGCGGCGCTCATCTGGGGGGTGGAGAAGGTGCCGCCGACGGGCAGCGTCTGGTTGTAGATGCTCAGGTGCATCTGCGGGGCGCGGTCCGAGGTGGGGAAGGCGTTGTTGGCGGCGTCCTCAATCAGTTCCTCGATGCCCTGCCGCTTGAAGAGGACGGGTCCCTCCGTGTCCAGCCACTGATAGAAACCGAAGGCTCCGGTCGTCCACTGCCAGCGCTTGCCGGGCTTGGACTTCAACACCACCTCCTCGCTCACGGTGTTGGAACGCTGCTTCTGCATCAGCGTGAAGATGTCCCTGGGGCTGAAGTCCTGGTCCATGTCCATGCGGTCGTTCAGATGCTGGTAGCCCGTGATGAAGCTGGCAATGAAGCTGCTCGCCTGGTACTCGATGTTCATGCCTCCGTTCAGCATTCCGCGGCGGTAGCAGCTCTCGTCGTTGTAGGCTATCTTCCCCACGAGGTCGGGATAAGTCTCCTCGCCATTCACCCTGCCCACATAATAATAAGGATAGGCCCCCTGGTCGCTGTACTCGTAGCTGAGGTTGAGGTCCATCTTCAGATTCTCGGCGGGCAGGTAGAGGGCATGGAGACGGCCTCCGCCCGCGTTGCCGCGGTCAATGCGTTCGCCGTCCTTGAAGCTGTTCTTGAAGAAGCCTCCGTCGTGCTCGAAGAAGCCGCCCGCCGAGAAGGCAAAGCGCTCCGAGATGCGGTGGTAGTGGGTCAGCGAGAGGTCGTAGTCGCCGTAGGTGGCGGCACCCAGGCGGACGTCGGTGCCCTGATAGGAGAAAGGCGACTTGGTGTGTACCTTGATGAGCCCGCCCATCGTGTTGCGCCCGTAGAGGGTGCTTTGGGGGCCGCGCAGCACCTCAATCTGCTCGATGTCCGCATAGTTGAAGTCGAAGGCGGACTTGTCTATGAAGGGGATGTTGTCCACGTAGAGGCCCACGGCGGGAGTGTTGATGCGCGAGCCGATGCCACGTATGTAGACGGCCGTGGTCAGCCGCGCGCCGTAGTCGGGGATGAAGAGGTTGGGCACGACGGCAGTCAGGCTCTTGATGCCCGTCACCTGCCTGGCCCGCATGTCCTGTTGCGTCAGCAGGCTGACGGCAATGGGCAGTTCTCGCAGGGCCTTGGTCTCCTTCGGCGCGGCCACCACGACCAGTTCGTCCGTCTGTATGGTTCTCAACGTATCGGCCTCTTCGGCCGCCAGGCTCCCCGCCAACAGGGGGAGCAGGATTGCACTCAGCAGTCTCTTGATATACATAATTCAATTCATCTGGATTTGTTCGGGCTGCAAAGTAACGACAAACCCGCGGGACGTGCAATCCTCACTTATGAGGAAATCGGGGGGGGAAAGAAACCGAAGAGGACGTGGGAGACAGGCTAACGTCCCAACAATGCCTCCAGATATTGGGGATTGCGACGGGTGTCCCACACGAAGGCGATGAGGACATAATCCGGACGGACCAGATAGAATATCTTGCAGTGACGCTTCACGATGTAACGATAGTCCGTAGGCTTGCCGTCAATGACTTCGCGGCTTCCCATTTCGGGGAAGACAAGCAGATAACGGGTCTCGGTCCGGATGTCCTCAACGATTCTGCGGGCCGTTTCGGCTCCCGCCTGAGGCAGATAGAAGCGGTAAACGTCCTTCAGGCTTTCGACAGCCTGCTTCGACCATCGTATCACCATGACTGCATTTCTTTAGCCAGTTCGTCGTCGCTGATACATTCTCCCAGTTCGTCTTGCTGCACGGCCTTGTCCATCAGCCTGTCCAGCAGGCCTGAAGGCATGGCTGCCAGTTGTCCGCCGGCCTCTTCGTTGCGTATCAGATGACATGCCGCAGCCAGTTTGGTCAATGCGGCCTCGCTGTTGAAACCATTGATGATTTCGCGTACCAGTTCCAGTTTATATGCGTTCAGTTCCATGATGGATGCTTTTTCTTTAGGGATGACACTTCACAAAGATAAAGGAAAACTTTGACATCTTCATCCGCACATTGTCTATTTAACACCGCCCCGCCCCCTTATATCCGGTCGGCCTCCACATAGCCGTGCATCACGGCATAGATGGTGAGGCCCGATACGGACTTGATGCCCAACTTCTCGGTGATGTTCTTGCGGTGGCTGATGACGGTGGTCAGACTGATGTTCAGGCGGTCGGCAATCTCCTTGTTGATAAGCCCCTTGACCAGCAGTACCAGCACCTCAATCTCGCGTGCCGACAGTTCGTGTCCGTCGGGCAGCTTGCCGGGATGCCCGTGGCGGTGTCCGTGACCGTGCAGCTGCACGATGGCCTTTACCAGTGCCTTCTCGGGCTGACAGATGTTCAGCGTCAGCGTGCCCGCCAGTTGCGGATTGCCCTCGCCCGCAGCCAGCACAATAGTTCTGGGCCGGCGGGGCAGGAAGAAGGCCGTATGCTCAAAGTAGACCTGCGCCGAGACGAAGTAGTGGGCATACATGTCAGGCGTGTCGTCCATGAAGGCAGCAAACGAGGGAAACGTGCGGATAACGGCTCCGGGGATGAGTTCCTCCAGCAGCCCGCGCAGGCCCAGACTGCTCAGGGTATTGGGGTCGATGATGGCGATTTCGGGGGAAGACATACTTCAAGGTTAATGGTTTATATGCCTGCAAAGAACGCTATTTTTGAGGAAATCGCCAAGTGCCCGAAACAGGAACACGGATGACAGACTGCCAGGGATTCGCCTGCAAGGCCGACCGGTTTTCCAAGGAATCGGTCGAAAAAAGAACATTATTGTTTGCTTTTAGCACAATCTTTATTACATTTGTATAATCTTTATTGCTTACGACAATTAAGACGTAAAACCAATTATTCACTTAAATTTAATATCATTATGTTTAAAGCTCCTTTCTCTTTCAACGGACGTATTCGCAGAATCGAGTATTTCCTTTCGGCCGTCATCAGTTCTATTTTTGGTGGTATCGCCATGGCACTGGGTGTAGGAACCATGTTCTTAGGTGTGGCTTCCAATTCGGCCAGCGGTTTCGGTTTTGGCGTACTGATTGGCATCATCGTACTTATTGCAGACATCTGGTTCGGCCTGGCACAGGGCGTGAAACGCCTGCACGATGTGGACAAGTCCGGATGGCTCATTCTGCTGGGTCTTATTCCGTTAGTCAACATCGTTCTGGGTCTGTACATGCTGTTCGCCGATGGTACGGTAGGTCCTAACTCTTACGGACCCGACCCGAAGAACCGCATGCCCTACCAGCAGCAGCCTTCTTCCATCAACGTAACGGTGAACGTCGGCAACGAGAAACCTGCCGACCAGGCGCCGCAGACTCCTTCTTCTGCTCCCGCCGAAGGAGAAGAGGCCAAATGACACCTTCCCTGAAGAATGAAAGACTATCCGCAAGTTCCTGAAAAGCATCGGGAAGTTGCGGATAGTTTTTTTACGGCTTCCGGTGCGCCTTCTTTCCGCCCCGGACGAGCCGTACATTTTGTACGGCCTACAAGCAAAACGGTTGCAAAAAGTCAGCATAAAAGGCCATTTGCCTACACCGGACATTGACCAAAAGTGTCGGGCAGAAGCGGGAAAGCAGCTCTCCGCACATCCGGAGCAGGCACCGTGCAAGCCCGGTCCGTCCACCATGCTTGCATCGTCCGTCGTCCATGCCTGCATCGTCCGTCCACCATGCTTGCATGGAGCGTACCGATTGCTTGCCTGGAAGGGCGAAAATGCCTGTACGGAATGGCCCCAACCCCTGTTCCGGCCTTGCGGAAGGGCAACTGGCCCCCACAATGCGGCTTCCGGAAGCCACAAAGCGGGCATTTTCCTCTCCCGAAAGTCCTTTTCCATTCTCTTTCAAATGTAAGGATTTCGCTATCCACCTGCCGTACAAACAATTACGGCATTTCGTCTCCGTTTTTCCGAGCAAGCCGGGCGGAAGGCCGGAAAAACGGATTCTCACGCATCAGAGAAATCAAAGTGTCAAAATGTAAAGAAGGGCAATGCAAGCCGCTGCCACGGCAACGGCTACGACACCCGAGCTACACCGGGGCCGGATTGAAAACCGACGGATGGGGGCTTGGACCATGGGGGCCTGCACGCCGGACAGAGCCAGTGCAACCCTGCCGCACGGATTTCAGTCCGGCCCTTTGGGAGGGAAGCGGAGTGTTTGAATACGGTTGGCAGCATCACATCCCCCTGCAATACCCAGCCGCAGCCTCGGCACACCGCTCGCCGTCCACGCCGGCCGAAACGATGCCGCCGGCATAGCCTGCCCCCTCGCCACAGGGGAAGAGGCCGCGCAGGCGGACGTGCTGGAGAGTATCGCGGTCGCGCACAATGCGGACAGGAGACGACGTACGGGTTTCGACAGCTATCATCACCGCCTCGTTGGTGAGGAAGCCGCGGGCGTTGCGGCCGAACTGCTGGAAGCCCTTGGCCAGACGGCCGGCAATGAACGGAGGCAGCCAGAAGTGCAGGGGCGAGGCTATCAGCCCGGGCGCATAGGACGACTCGGGCAGGTCGGCGCTGAGGCGGCGGTTCACGAAGTCGGCCATGCGCTGGGCCGGTGCCGTCTGCTGCCGGTTGCCCTGCTGCCAGCAGAGGCGCTCGAGGTGTTCCTGCAGGGAAAGCATGTTTAATGAAGAATTTCCACGACTTGATAACAATTCTTCATCCTTCATTCCTAATTCTTCATTCTCCAAGTCTTCCGGTCTGACTTCCACCACCATGCCGCTGTTGCTCCAGCGCGAGCCGCGGTTGCTGGGGCTCATGCCGTTCACCACAATCTGTTCGGGACCGCTGGCGGCGGGCACGATGAAACCGCCGGGACACATGCAGAAGCTGTAGACACCGCGGCCATCGACCTGCGTGACAAAGCTGTACTCGGCAGCGGGCAGGTACCTGCCGCGTCCGTTCTTGTTGTGATATTGTATCTGGTCGATGAGGTGGGCGGGATGCTCCAGCCGCACGCCTACGGCGATGCCCTTGGCCTCTATCTCTACGTTGTTGGCGGCCAACCAGCGATAGACGTCGCGGGCAGAGTGGCCGGTAGCCAGAATGACGGGGCCGAGAAAAGTCTGACCTGTGTTGGTTCCGATGCCTTTCACTTCGTCGCCTTCAATGAGCAGGGCGTCCATGCGGGTCTGGAAGTGAACTTCGCCGCCGCACCGAAGAATGGTGTTGCGCATGTTCTCGATGACGCGTGGCAGCTTGTCGGTACCGATGTGCGGATGTGCGTCCACCAGAATGGAGGTGGATGCGCCGTGCTGGCAGAAGACGTTGAGAATCTTGTCCACATTGCCGCGCTTCTTGCTGCGGGTATAGAGCTTGCCGTCGGAATAGGCCCCTGCCCCACCCTCGCCGAAACTGTAGTTCGACTCGGGGTCTACGGCCTGCGTGCGGCTGATCTGGACAAGGTCTTTCTTGCGTTCGCGCACGTCCTTGCCGCGCTCTACAACAATGGGGCGCAACCCCAGCTCAATGAGGCGCAGGGCAGCGAAGAGTCCGCCGGGGCCGGCACCTACGACGACGACCTGCGGGCGGCCTTCTACATTATTATATACGGTTTGTTGGTACTCGTCGTCTTTCGGCATTTCGTTGACGTAGGCCCGTACGGTGAGGTTGACCAGCACCGTCCGCTGGCGGGCGTCGATGCTCCGCTTCAGGATGCGGGTGGCGTTTATTTCTTTCTTGTTCAAGCCTTTTTCGTTAACCAGATAGTCAATCAGGCGTTGCTCGTTAGCGGCTACTTCGGGTAGCACTCTGATGTTATATTCGTATGTCATTGTTTCACCACAGAGGACACAGAGTCCCACAGAGTTTTAAAAGTTTATAAAATATATCGTTTGATTCCTTCTTTCAGACTTTTTACATTGAAGTTTATCAATAAACCATAATGCTTATGTGACAATTTCATATACGTCAGTAGCTGAGCTGTATGTATAGGAGACAAAGTCTCGACTGCTTTCAGTTCAATAATTACCGTATCATTCACCAAAATGTCTAATCTGTATCCTGCATCCATTCGGATGCTTTTATAAATTACAGGTAATGCTTTTTGCCTTTCGACTTTTAGTCCGCATTGGATTAACTCAAAACACAGACATTCCTCATAAGTACTCTCCAAGAGGCCTGGTCCTAAAGCCGAATGTACTTCGTATGCTTTATTCAATATTAAACCAGTCAATTCGTTAACTGTATTCATTGTTATTCTCTTTTTACTCTGTGAAACTCTGTGTACTCTGTGGTGAACTCAACCAAATAAAGTTCTGAATGCTTCTTCCACCTTCCTCACCGGCACCAGTTCGATGCTCAGTTTCTTCGTGTTCAGTCCCTGCAGGTTGTATTTAGGCAGGAGGAACTGTTTGAAACCCAGTTTTTCGGCCTCGCCGATGCGTTGCTCAATGCGGTTCACGGGGCGGATTTCGCCCGAGAGGCCTATCTCGCCTGCCATGCAGACGCCCGGCTCAATCTCCGCATCCATGTTGCTGGAGAGGATGGCGCTGATGACAGCCAGGTCGATGGCCGGGTCGTTCACCTTGAGGCCGCCCGCAATGTTGAGGAAGACGTCTTTCTGCGCCAACTTGAAGCCTACACGCTTCTCGAGCACGGCCAGGAGCATGTTCATGCGACGGATGTCGAAGCCCGTGGCCGAGCGTTGCGGATTGCCGTAGACGGCGGAGCTGACCAATGCCTGCGTCTCGATGAGAAAGGGACGTACGCCTTCGATGGCCGAGGCGATGGCCACGCCACTCATGCCTTCGTGATCCTGACTCAGCAGCAGTTCGGAGGGGTTGCTCACTTGGCGCAGACCGTCCTGACGCATTTCGTAGATGCCCAGCTCGGCAGTGCTGCCGAAGCGGTTCTTGATGCTGCGCAGAATGCGGTACATGTAGTGCTGGTCGCCCTCGAACTGAAGGACAGTATCGACGATGTGTTCCAGCACCTTGGGACCCGCGATGCTGCCTTCCTTGTTGATGTGGCCGATGAGGATGACTGCCGTATGCGTCTCCTTGGCGAAGCGCAGGATGCTGGCGGCGCACTCGCGCACCTGGGCGATGCTGCCCGGCGAGGACTCCAGCGCTTCGGTCGAAATGGTTTGTATGGAGTCAATGATGACCAGGTCGGGGCGGGTGTTCTTGATGTGGACGTATATCTGTTCGAGCGACGTTTCGCACACGATGAGGCAGTCCGACGACTGCTTCGTCAGCCGTTCGGCACGCAGCTTCAGTTGCCGCGCGCTTTCCTCGCCCGAGACGTAGAGGATGCGTTTCTCCTGCATTCGCAGGACGGTCTGGAGCACCAGTGTCGACTTGCCGATACCCGGTTCTCCGCCTATCAGCACCAGCGAGCCTTGTACCAGTCCGCCGCCCAGTACACGGTTCAGTTCGGCATCCTTCAGGTCGATGCGGGGCTCGTCCGCCGCCTCAATTTCGTCTAAAGTGACAGGTTTGGCCTTGACGGTCTCGATGCCCGAAACGGGACGTTTACTGACAGGTTCCTTACGCACCACCTCTTCAACGAAGGTGTTCCACTGTCCGCACGAGGGACACTTGCCTTGCCATTTGGGCGACTCTTGTCCGCAATTACTGCATACGTAAACGGTTTTCTCTTTGGCCATAATCGGAGGGGAATTTATGAATTGCGGGTTCAAAGGTACTTTATTCACCACAGAGTACACAGAGTTTCACGGAGTTTTTTTACTTTTGTTCGTGCAGTACACAGGCAAACGCCTGTGGGACGCGGTACGAATATGAACAAAATCTTTAACGACTGAAAGTATGATAGACGAAATTCTGAAATTCAACAAACAATTTGTGGCCGAAAAAGGATATGAGAAGTATATCACGACGAAATATCCCGACAAGAAGATAGCCATCCTGTCGTGCATGGACACCCGGCTGACAGAGTTGCTGCCTGCGGCTTTGGGCATCAAGAACGGTGATGTGAAAATGATTAAGAATGCGGGAGGCATCATCTCGCACCCCTTCGGCAGTGTAATCCGAAGCCTGCTGGTTGCCATCTACGAACTGGGAGTGACAGAGGTGATGGTAATTGCCCACTCGGACTGCGGCGCATGCCACATGAGCAGCGAGCAGATGATTGAGCACATGAAAGCCCGAGGCATCCATCAGGAAACCATCGACATGATACGCTTTTGCGGCGTGGACTTTGAGTCGTGGCTTTACGGCTTCGGCGACACAGAGAAGTCGGTACGCGAAACGGTCACAGCTATTCTTAACCATCCGCTCATCCCGCACGACATCCGTGTGTCGGGTTACATCATCGACTCCGTAACGGGTGAACTGACCCCCGTAGAATAACCTTCTGAACGGGTTGTAAGACCGGTTTGTGGGATATTTGTACGGCTCACGGACAACATTTGTACGGTTTGCGAGCCGTACAAGTGTCCCATAAATGTATTGCAAGTGTGACTCGCTACGGCTGCAGATGGGGAGCAGGAACTATTTTTATACCGTAATTTCTCCGGCCAGCGGACGCCCCATCCGCTTGCGCACCTCTGCCGGCGAATAATCGTGTCCCAACAGGAACATCAGCTTGGTGACGGCGGACTCGGTGGTACTGTCGTAACCGCTCACCACACCCGCCTGCATCAGCCGGTAGCCCGTCTCGTAGCGCTCCATCTCCACCGTGCCAGCACTGCATTGAGTGACGTTGACAATGACAATGCCCCGTTCGCAAGCATCGTGAAGGCGCTTCAAAAGCCATTCCTGACGGGGTGCGTTCCCCGACCCGTAGGTTTCCAACACGACAGCCTTCAGCCCCTTGGTTCCCAAAATGGCGTCCACAACATTGGGCTGTATGCCGGGAAAGAGTTTCAGGATGGCAATGTTGGTATCCAACAGATAGTGGGGCTTCAACATTTTATATTCGGTCTGGATATGGATTTGCACATGGTTGTACTTGATGTGTATGCCCGCCGAAGCCAGCACCGGATAATTGAAGGAACGGAAAGCGTTGAAGTTTTCAGCGTTCATCTTGGTGGTGCGGTTACCACGCATCAGGTGGTTCTCGAAAAAGATACACACTTCGGGAACAATGGGCCGTCCGTTAGGATGACAGGCGGTGGCAATCTCAATGCTCGTCAACAGATTTTCCTTTCCGTCAGTGCGCAGCACCCCGATGGGCAACTGGGAGCCGGTGAGGATGACAGGCTTGCGCAACCCTTCGAGCATGAAGCTCAAGGCCGAGGCAGTGAAAGCCATCGTGTCCGTGCCGTGCAGGATGACGAAGCCCGTATATTCGTCGTAGTGTTCGCTGATGATGCGCACCAACTCGCGCCACACCTCCGGGTTCATGTCCGACGAGTCAATGGGAGGGTCGAACTGGTGGGCATCGATGCGGAAAGAAAACTTCTGAAGTTCGGGTATCTGCTTCTGCAACTGCTCCAGACTGAAGTTCTCCAAAGCACCGGTTTCAGGGTTTTCTATCATGCCGATAGTGCCGCCGGTGTAAATCAGCAATACGGAAGGCTGGTATGATTCCATAAATGTCTTTCTTTCGGATTTTGAGTGCAAAGATAATGATATCCCTTCAAAAAAATTGCAAAATGTCAGAAAAACATGCACGATATACCGCAAGCAACCGGACTTTCCCTATAAAAATGGCAGACGCTTTCCATGCAAAAATCCAACATTCCGCTAAGTATCGGCATTTTTTATCACAAAAATATCGCAAAAAGTGTTAGTTTGAATGTTTTTATTGTTACATTTGCAACACTTATCAAAACAAAATACAGAAACGAAGGAATTATGAAAGGGTTCTACCAACATACCGTCACATCCACATGGACCATGACCCCTCGGGGTTAGGGATAGTATTTGGTGTTTCTACGTGTTACACTGTTTTTCAGCAAGCATTTTTTTCAGGAAGTTTTATTGGGAGATGAAGAAGCAAGCCACACGGTCGCTTCAGCATCCGTTTTTTCATTTTGGGGCTTCCCCATTTCCCTCCACTTTATTCAAAGAACGTAAAAAAAGAACAGCATAATGAAAGTAATGAAATTCGGAGGATCGTCCGTAGGCTCCTCCAGCAGCATTTTAAGTGTCAAGAGAATAGTAGAAGCAGTGAACGAACCTGTGATTGTGGTGGTTTCGGCCTTGGGCGGCATCACCGACAAACTGATAAACACTTCCAAGACGGCCGCAGCGGGCGACGCAGCCTACGAACAGGACTTCCGCGAAATTGTGGAACGCCACGTGGCGATGGTGAAGGAAGTAATTCCTCCGGGCAGAGGACAGGACGAACTGCTGAAGCGGGTGAACGGCCTGCTGAACGAACTGAAAGACATCTTTCAGGGCATCTACCTCATCAAGGACCTTTCGCTGAAGACTTCAGACACCATCGTGAGCTACGGCGAACGCCTGTCCTCCATCATTGCCGCCGAATTGACGGGTGCCGTGTGGATGGATTCGCGCAAATTCATCAAAACAGAGAAAAAACACTCCAAACATACGCTGGATGCCGAACTGACCAACCTGCTCATCCGCGAAGCTTTTGCAGGCATGCCGCCGCGGGTATTGGTGCCCGGATTCATTTCGACAGACAAGACCACAGGAGACGTCACCAACCTGGGACGCGGAGGCTCGGACTACACGGCTGCCATCATTGCCGCCGCCCTGGATGCAGAGAGCCTGGAAATCTGGACAGACGTAGACGGCTTCATGACCGCCGACCCGCGCGTCATCTCCACCGCCTACACCATCAAGGAGCTGAGTTATGTGGAAGCCACCGAGCTTTGCAACTTCGGTGCCAAGGTAGTCTATCCGCCTACCATCTATCCCGTCTGCCACAAGAACATCCCTATCCTGATAAAGAACACCTTCAATCCCGAAGGCGAAGGCACCATCATCAAACAGGAAGTTTCCGACCCGCAGAGCAAGGCCATCAAGGGTATCTCTTCCATCAACGACACGAGCCTCATTACCGTTCAGGGCCTCGGCATGGTGGGCGTTATCGGCGTCAACTACCGCATATTCAAGGCACTGGCCAAGAACGGCATCAGTGTTTTCATGGTATCACAGGCATCGTCGGAAAACTCCACCTCCATCGGTGTACGCAACGCCGATGCCGACTTGGCCTGCGAAGTGCTGAGCGAAGAATTTGCCAAAGAAATTGAAATGGGAGAGATTTCGCCCATACAGGCCGAGAAGAATCTGGCCACCGTAGCCATTGTGGGCGAAAACATGAAACACACGCCGGGCATCGCCGGCAAGCTGTTCGGCACACTGGGACGCAACGGTATCAACGTGATAGCCTGCGCACAGGGCGCCTCGGAAACAAACATCTCGTTCGTGGTGGACAGCAAGTCGCTGCGCAAGTCGCTCAACGTCATCCATGACTCTTTCTTCCTGTCCGAGTATCAGGTGCTCAACCTCTTTATCTGCGGCATCGGCACCGTAGGCGGAAGTCTGATAGAACAGATTCACAGCCAACGCCAGAAACTGATGCAGGAAAACGGTCTCCAGTTGAACGTGGTAGGCATTGCAGATGCCGAAAAGGCCATGTTCGGCCGCGAAGGTTTTGACCTGGGCCGTTTCCGCGAAGAGTTGCAGGAGAAAGGCAAGAAGAGTACGTTGGGCACTCTCCGCAACGAGATTATCGGCATGAACATCTTCAACTCCGTCTTCGTCGACTGTACGGCGAGCGCCGAAGTGGCTTCGCTCTACAAAGACCTGCTGCAGCACAACGTGTCGGTAGTGGCAGCCAACAAGATAGCCGCTTCGTCCGAATACGAAAACTACCGCACACTGAAGCAGATTGCCCGTCAGCGCGGTGTGAAGTATCTGTTCGAGACCAACGTGGGCGCCGGACTGCCCATCATCAACACCATCAACGACCTCATCCACAGCGGCGACAAGATACTGAAGATAGAAGCCGTGCTGAGCGGTACGCTGAACTACATCTTCAACAAAATCAGTGCCGACATTCCCTTCAGCCAAACCATCCGCATGGCGCAGGAAGAGCGTTACTCCGAACCCGATCCGCGCATCGACCTAAGCGGAAAAGACGTAATCCGCAAGCTGGTCATCTTGGCCCGCGAAGCCGGTTACCGACTGGAGCAGAGCGACGTGGAGAAACACCTCTTCGTGCCCGACGACTTCTTCGAAGGTTCGCTGGACGACTTCTGGAAGAAAGTACCCAGCCTGGACGCAGACTTCGAAGCCCGCCGCAAGGTACTCGAAGCCGAGCACAAGCACTGGCGTTTCGTGGCCAAGCTGGAAGACGGCAAAGCCTCAGTCGGCTTGCAGGAAGTAAGCATGGGGCATCCCTTCTACGGTCTGGAAGGCAGCAACAACATCATTCTGCTCACCACCGAACGCTACAAGGAATATCCGATGATGATTCAGGGCTACGGAGCCGGAGCCAGCGTGACCGCCGCCGGTGTGTTTGCCGACATCATGAGCATTGCAAACGTTTAATCCTATTGGGAATGGAGGACAATGGACAATGGGCCTTCCCTGCCCATTTTCCATTGTCCATCCCCAATCTCCGTTAGAAAAGAAATGAAACACATTATTATATTAGGAGACGGCATGGCCGACTGGCCTGTCGACTCGCTGGGAGGCAAGACACTGCTACAGGCAGCCGACACTCCCAACATGGACCGGCTGGCACGCATGGGACGCACGGGACGGCTGGTGACGGTGGCCGACGGCTTCCATCCGGGAAGCGAAGTAGCCAACATGTCTGTACTGGGCTACAATCTGCCACGGGTGTACGAAGGCCGCGGGCCGCTCGAGGCAGCCAGTATCGGCGTAGACCTGAAGCCGGGAGAAATGGCCATGCGCTGCAACATCATCTGCATCGAAGGCGACCACATCAAGAACCATTCCGCCGGACACATCACGACCGAAGAGGCCGATGTGCTCATCCGCTACCTGCAAGAGCAATTGGGCGATGAGCGCATCCGCTTCTATACGGGCGTACAATACCGCCATCTGCTGGTAGTCAAGGGAGGCGACAAGCGCATTGACTGCACGCCGCCTCACGACGTGCCTCTGAAGCCTTTCCGTCCGCTCATGGTGAAACCGCAGGCCGGTAGCGAAAACATCAGCGTGCCCGAGGGCAATGCCGACCTGACTCCGGCACAGACGGCCGACCTGCTGAACAGCCTCATCCTCCGCTCGCAGGAGCTGCTGAAGAATCATCCCGTCAACCTGAAGCGCATGGCCGAAGGCAAGGACCCCGCCAACAGCATCTGGCCCTGGAGTCCCGGCTATCGTCCGCAGATGGAACCGTTGTCGCACACCTTTCCGCAGGTGAAGCGGGGAGCCGTCATTTCGGCAGTCGACCTCATCAACGGCATCGGCTACTATGCCGGACTCCGTCGTCTGAACGTGGAGGGAGCTACCGGGCTGTACGATACGAACTACGAGAACAAAGTGTCCGCCGCCCTTGAAGCGCTGAAGACGGACGACTTTGTCTACCTGCACGTAGAGGCCAGCGACGAAGCCGGACATGAAGGTGACGTAGCGCTGAAGATACGCACCATCGAGAATCTGGACAAGCGTGCCGTAGGCCCCATCTACGAAGCCGTGAAAGACTGGGACGAGCCGGTGGCCATAGCCGTGCTGCCCGACCACCCCACCCCCTGCAAGCTGCGCACGCATACGGCCGAGCCGGTGCCTTTCCTCATCTGGCACCCGGGCATCGAGCCCGACGAGGTACAGACCTTCGACGAAGTGGCTGCCTGCAACGGCATCTACGGACTGATGAAGGAAGACGAGTTTATCAACGAATTTATGAAACAAGCATAAGCAACTCACTGAAAAAGAAACTATGAAATACTACAGTACCAACAAACAGGAAAGCAACGTCAGTCTGGAAGACGCAGTGGTAAAAGGACTGGCCAGCGACAAGGGACTCTACATGCCCGATGTCATCAAAGCCTTGCCGCAAGAGTTTTACGACCGGATAGAAACGCTGGGCTTTCAGGAAATAGCCTACCGGGTGGCCGACGCCTTCTTTGGCGAGGACGTACCCGCCGACACGCTGAAGCAGATTGTATATGACACGCTGAGTTTCGACGTGCCGCTGGTCAAAGTTACCGACAACATCTGCTCGCTCGAACTCTTCCACGGGCCGACGCTTGCCTTCAAGGATGTGGGCGCCCGCTTCATGGCCCGCCTGCTGGGCTATTTCATCCGCAAGGAAGGCAAACGGCAGGTCAACGTGCTGGTAGCCACTTCGGGCGATACGGGCAGCGCCGTGGCCAACGGCTTCCTGGGCGTAGAGGGCATCCACGTGTATGTACTCTACCCCAAAGGCAAAGTAAGCGAGATACAGGAGAAGCAGTTCACCACGCTGGGACAGAACATCACCGCCCTTGAGGTGGACGGCACCTTCGACGACTGCCAGGCACTGGTGAAGGCGGCCTTCATGGACCGCGAACTGAACGAGCGCCTGCAACTGACCAGCGCCAACTCCATCAACGTGGCCCGCTTCCTGCCTCAGGCGTTCTACTACTTCTATGCTTATGCCCAGCTGAAGAAAGCGGGCAAGGCCGACAACGCGGTCATCTGTGTGCCAAGCGGCAACTTCGGCAACATCACCGCAGGGCTCTTCGGCAAGCGAATGGGCCTGCCCGTGAAGCGCTTCATTGCCGCCAACAACCGCAACGACATCTTCTACCAATACCTGCAGACGGGCGTCTACGCGCCGCGGCCCAGCATTGCCACCATTGCCAACGCCATGGACGTGGGTGACCCCAGCAACTTTGCCCGCGTGCTCGACCTCTATGCAAACAGCCACGAAGCCATCTGCGCCGACATCAGCGGAGCCACCTATACGGACGAACAGATAGCCGAAACCGTGAAGCAGATATGGCAGACACACCGCTACCTGCTCGACCCGCACGGCGCCTGCGGCTTCCGCGCCCTGCAAGAGGGCCTGAAGGAAGGCGAGACGGGCATCTTCCTGGAGACGGCCCATCCTGCCAAGTTCAAGGACACGGTGGAAAGAATCATCGGCGAACCCGTCAGCATCCCCGCCAAGCTGCAAGCCTTCATGCAGGGCCGGAAGCAGAGCGTGCCCATGTCCAAGACATTTGCCGACTTCAAGAACTACCTGATGAACGTATAAAAAATGTGCCGAAAGCAGACATGGCACACCGATGACACAGATTGAACAGACGACCGCAGATAAAAAAAACAGCCCGACGGGGGCAACAAATCTACGCAAAATCTGTCCTTTCTGTGTCATCGGCGTGTCATGTCCGCTTTGCGGGACAGCCCCCATTTTAAAAAGGCCGCGGCGGAAATGAACGAAAAAACGTTTTATTTGTTACCTTTGCGACCATTTATTTTTCAAACCAATCTTTATACATCACATGTTATCATCACTTTTCATGGCGGCCCTTGCCGCCCAAAACGCTGAAGACGGCTTCAGCAAGCTGCAAATTTTTCTCCAACAACTGATAGACTGGAGCGTAAACGCAGGCGGGCGCATCCTGGGAGCCGTCATCATCTTCATCGTCGGACGGGTTCTCATATCCTTCCTCAACAAATTCGTTGCCAGATTGCTGGCCCGCAGACACATAGACGCCAGCATCCAAAGCTTCGTCAAAAGTCTGGTGAACATCCTGCTCACCATCCTGCTCATCGTTGCCGTCATCAGCAAGCTGGGCGTAGAGACCACCTCGTTTGCAGCCCTGCTGGCCTCGGCAGGTGTGGCCATCGGTATGGCCCTCTCCGGCAACCTGCAGAACTTTGCCGGCGGCCTCATCGTACTGCTGCTCCGCCCCTACAAAGTAGGCGACCTGATTGAGAGCCAGGGCATAACGGGAACCGTGCGCGAAATCCAGATTTTCCACACCATCCTGGTGACGGCGGACAACAAAGTCATCTACATCCCCAACGGCTCGCTGAGCAGCGGCACTGTGACCAACTACAGCCGCGAGGAAACCCGCCGCGTGGAGTGGATTGTGGGTGTGGAATATGGCGAAGACTACGAGAAGGTGGAACGCACCGTCCGCAGGATATTGGCGGCCGACAGCCGCGTGCTGTCCACGCCCGAACCCTTCATCGCCCTCCATGCACTGGATGCCAGCAGCGTGAACGTGGTCATCAGGGTATGGGTGAAGAGCAGCGACTATTGGGGCCTCTACTTCGACATGAACAAGACCATCTACAACGTCTTCAACCAGGAAGGCATCGGATTCCCCTTCCCGCAACTTACGGTACACCAGGCCAAGGACTGAGCCCCGGCCTATCCCCTTCACCGGGCAGCCGGCGCAAGGCAGCCGTCCCCGGCCGCCTGAGCTGCCGCCCGGTGAAAGGCAGGAACCTGCCGCAGACCATGCTTGCATGGTCCGCGGACGACGCAAGCACGGTCTGCAAGCCATGCAAGCACGGTGTACGGACCATGCAAGCATGGTCCGTACACCGTATCGGCATTCGCACAGACTACTGTTTATCAGAAAGATACAAAAAATCGGGCGGAAAGGCCCGACAACACAGAGGCATTCCTGCCGGACAACGGCAGACACGGGCCGTTCAAACAAGCTGCTCCTCCGGATAATTCACCAGATAGAGCGTCCCCGTGGCCCGCGTGAAGGCCGTGTAAAGCCATCGGAAGTAATCGGGCGTCAGGTACTCGTCCGTCAGATAGCCCTGGTCCAGGAAAACGTTCTTCCACTGCCCGCCCTGCGCCTTGTGGCAAGTGACGGCGTAGGCATACTTTACCTGCAGGGCATTGTAGTGCGGGTCGGCTTTCATCTTCTTCACCTTCTCACGCTTGGTGCCCACGTCGGCATAGTCTTCCAGTATGGTGCAGAAGAGCCTCTCACTCTCCTCCCTCGACAGGGCGGGCGCATCGCTTTGCAGGGTGTCCAACAGGAGGTTCACTTCCATCTCCAGGTCGCCGTAGTCGGGGAAAGCGAGGGTGACGTCGGCAAAGCGGAAGCCGTAAAGCTCGCGCGTGCGGCGCACACGGCGCACCACCGCGGTCTCGCCATTGGCAATGAAGTCCATCCCCTGCTGCTTCTCCTGCTCCGTCCAGTAATAATTATTCTTGGCCACCATCAGCAGGTCGCCCGTGTTCAGCTCGTCCTCACGCCAGAGGATTTGAGCACGGATACCTTTATTATAGATATTGGCCCGCTTGTTGCTCCGGCAGATGACGATGGTTTCGTCCAGACCGTCGTTGTCATAGCACCGTTCCAGCACGTCAACCAGTTCGTTGCCGGACACTCGCCTGATGTCGGCAAAACCCGTCAGCCTGATGCGGGGCAGGCTTCCGCAGTCTTCATCGGCAATCAACTGCCGCAGGCGGGTGGCGTTCCACAAGATGCCCGACTCCTGCTCCTGGCGCACCACCTGCGTCAGGTCCACCTCCACCACGTCCAGCCCGTAGCCACGCAGGGCGTCGGCATAGAGAGCGGGACTTTGCTCCTCGCCCACGGGCGGCAGCTGGGCCGTGTCGCCCATCAGGAGCAGACGGCATCCTTCGCCCGAGTAGACGAACTGCACCAGGTCGTCCAGCAGGCGGCCGGTACCGAACATGGAACCCGAAAGGCCGTCGTTGGCAATCATCGAGGCCTCGTCCACAATATACAAGGTATGGGTCGTCAGATTATCGTTCAGCGAGAAGTTGCCCCCCTCGCCTGTATAGGCCTGCTGGCGGTAAATCTTCTTATGGATGGTAAAAGCAGAATGGCCCGCATACTGGGCAAACACCTTGGCCGCCCGCCCCGTGGGGGCCAGCAGCACAGACTTCTGCTGCAGTTTGTCCAGCGTGCGCACCAGCGCGGCCACCAGCGAGGTCTTTCCCGTTCCCGCATACCCCCTTAACAGGAAAATCGTCTCTCCACAAGGCGCAACCAGGAAGTCTGACAAATATTTAACAGCTTTTTCTTGTTCTAAAGTTGGTTGATAAGGAAAATTTTCCTTAATTTGCCTTTCTAAATAGTTATTTATCATTTTTGTAACTGAAAAAAGTAGGAAGAACGGTCATTTTTAAATTTATTTCTTTTATTTTTGCGGTGCGAATATAACAACTAAAAAACATATTTATCATGAAAACAGTATTTAATATCGTTTTAGTCGCATGTATTCTGGTGTTAGTCTACATCTGCTATGCCAGCATCATGGGACCTATCGATTTTGAGAACGCCAAGAAGCAAAGAGACGCAGCAGTCATTGCCCGTCTGATGGACATCCGCAAGGCCCAGCAGGAGTATCGTAACCTGAACAACCAGCAGTATACGGCCAGTTTCGATACGCTGATTGACTTCGTAAAGAACCAGAAATTGCCCTTCATCTACAAGCAGGGCGAACTGACCGACAAGCAGCTGGAAGACGGTCTGACCGAGAAGAAGGCCATCAGCATCATCAACAAGGCCAAGAAGACCAACAACTACTCCGAAGTAAAGAAGTGGGGTCTGGAAAACTTCAAGCGCGACACCATGTGGGTAGCCGTACTGGACACCATCTTCCCCAAAGGCTTCAACGCCGACTCCATGAGATATGTACCCTACGGCAACGGCGCACAGTTCGAGATGGCCATCAAGAACGATACAGCCAAGTCCGGCGCTCCCTTCTGCCTGCTCGAAGTGAAGACTCCGTATGAAGTCTATCTGAACGGACTGAGCCAGCAGGAGATTGCCAACCTGAAAGACGTGCAGACCAAATTGGGCAAATACTGCGGTCTGATGATTGGTAGCCTGGAAACAGCCAACAACAACGCCGGCAACTGGGAGTAATCCTCCCCCACCGGCTAACGGAGAAATGCCTGAAGGAGGTGCAGCGCTCACCGAAGCCTGCACCCCGTCATGTCAAGGATTCCCCGAACTCGAAATCCATAGTTAGAATGACAGGAAACACTGATTTCAGCAAATCGGAACAATATACGTTATCCATCCGTCTCAGCACGGATGGATTTTCTTTTTCCATCTTCAACCCTTTATCAGCCGACACCCCCGACATACACCACTACGACGTCGACGAGACCCTTTCGCTCACGGCCAACCTGAAGCAGGCCTTCCGCGAGACGGAGTGGCTGTCCAACCCCTTCCGGCACGTCAATATTCTTGCGTCCGGCGGACGCTTCACGTTCGTTCCCCTCGAATTCTTTGAAGACGAACTGGCGGAAAGCTTCTTCCACCACAACCACCCCAAGCGCGAAAACGAAGTGGTGCAGTACAACATCCTGCACAACAACAACGTCGTGGTACTGTTCGGTATGGACAGAAGCGTCTGCAACTTTCTGCGCGAACAACATCCAGACGCCAGATTCTATGCACAGGCCAGTCCACTGATAGAGTATTGCACGGCCAAGAGCCGCTTGGGCAACAACCGCAAGATGTATGTCTATTTACGGAAAGAAGCACTGGACGTATATGCCTACGAGCGCAGCCGGCTGTTGCTGGCCAACACGTTTGCCTGCAAGACATCCGCCGACCGCATCTATTACCTGCTGTACATCTGGAAGCAGCTCGGCCTCGACCAGGAGCGTGACGAACTGCACCTGACAGGATGCAGAGACATCAGGGAGGACTTGCTGCCCGAACTGAAAAGATATATCCGGCAGGTATTCGTCATGAATCCCTCCGACAATCTGGACTTACAAGCCATCAACTTATGCGAGTAATCAGCGGAATATACAAAAGAAGACGTTTCGACGTGCCACACACTTTCAAGGCACGCCCCACCACAGACTTTGCCAAGGAAAACCTGTTCAATGTGCTGTCCAATTACATGGACTTCGACGACGGTGTCCGTGCTCTCGACCTCTTTGCAGGAACAGGCAGCATCAGCATCGAGCTCGTGTCGCGGGGCTGCGACCAGGTAATCAGTGTGGAAAAAGACCGCGACCACCATGCCTTCATCTGCAAAATCATGCAGGAAGTAGGTACAGACAAGTGCCTGCCTGTCCGCGGCGATGTGTTCAAATACCTGAAAGGAGGCAGAGAGCAGTTCGATTTCATCTTCGCCGACCCGCCCTACGAACTCAAAGGACTTGAAACCCTGCCCGACTTGGTATTTGACAATCACCTGCTGAAGGAAGGCGGCCTTTTCGTACTGGAACACGGCAAGAAGAACAGTTTTGAGAACCACCCGTACTTTGTGGAACGGCGCGTGTACGGCAGTGTGAACTTCTCTTTCTTCCGCCTCAAAGCAGAGGAGCCATCAGGCGAATGACGCTTTCGGCAGCCTTCTGATACCACGGGCGCTTCAACCAGCGTTTCAGCGACAACTGTACGGACGCACGCTGGTCTTGCAAGAAAACCTCACGCATCTGCAAGGCCGTCTCCGTATCATAGATGAATGCGTTTACTTCAAAATTGTGCTCAAAACTACGGAAATCCACATTGGTTGAACCTACCGTAGAAAATTCGTCATCGGACACCATCAGCTTCGAGTGCAGGAATCCCGGCTTGTAAAAATAAACCTTCACGCCCGCACGGAGCACATCGGCCAGATAAGAGCACGAACCCAGATGGGTCACACGGTTGTCGGCCCGCATGGGCAGCATCAGCCTCACATCCACACCCGCCAAAGCGGCCGTCTGCATGGCAACCAACACCGACTCGGTAGGCAGGAAATAAGGTGTCTGCATGTAGAAGTACTTCCGCGCGCTGACTATGGCCATGCACAAGCCCTGCATGATTTCACGCCACTGGCCGACAGGTTCACTGGTCACAATCTGCGCCAGAGCCGTTCCGCGATTGTCCACCTTGGGAAAATAACGGGCTGAAGAGATAATCGTTCGGTCCACAAAGTACCAGTCAAGCAGGAAAGCAGTCTGCAGGCCGTGGACAGCCCGCCCTTCAATCATCAGATGCGTGTCCCGCCAGAGTCCCCAGGAAAGACCGCGCATATAGCGTTCGGCCAGATTCATGCCTCCCACAAAGCCCACCTGTCCGTCAATCACCACAATCTTACGGTGGTTGCGATAGTTCACCTTGCTGGTGAACAAGGGGAAACGCACCTTCAGGAAGCTCCTGACGTCCACTCCCGCCTCGCGCATCTCTTCATAAAAACGTTTCGGAACCTTCCAGCACCCCACATCGTCATAAATGACACGAACCTCGACACCCGCACGCGCCTTGTCCATCAGGACATCACGCACCAGACGTCCCACGGCATCGTCCTCGAAAATATAGAATTCCAGATGGATATGATTTTTGGCGCGCATCAGTTGCCTCAGCAAAGACTGAAGCATGGACAAGCCCGCCGTATAGGTTTCCACCCGATTCCCGTCGAAGGGAAAGGCCTGACTGGTATTGCGGAACAAAGAAATCAGCCGGTTGTAATGGAGGGGAATCTGACAGGAGTCCTGCGCCAGGTACTCGTTCATCGGCTTCTTCAGCAGGCGGCCGTAGCCCTTGCGGCTGATGAGGCGCTCGCGCCGCTGGCTGCGCCCGAAAAAGAAGTAAAACACCAGACCGACAACGGGCAAAAACATCAGCACCAGTATCCACGCCAAAGTCTTCACCGGATTACGGTTGTCCAGTATAATGACAACAATCGTACCGATAACAAAGCCAAAATAGACCAGGTCGAAGGCTATCGAGGCTATCTGCCCGAGCAGTACATTCCAATCAATCATCGTTCATTCACTTGATTCGGACGGAAAAAGCATTCTCTTCCTCATGCCCTTATCAAAGCTCCAAGCCGGGATTCCGGAAGAAAAGGTGAAACAAATATAGGAAAAAACCTCTCAAATTACACCAGTTTCTCTACAGATTAACATGAATAGAGAGCAAATAGAAGATTATCGGCATCCGCAGAAGCCCCGAACGCCATAAAAAATCTCCCCTTTCCGGGATTTACACTTCCGACGAAGAGGAAACCGGAAAGGGGAGATAAAGGATAATATCTGTTTCTCTTCACCCCCAAAAGGAAAGAAGAGATTAGAAAGGACGACGTCCGCCGCCGAAGCCGCCACGAGGACCGCCCGGAGGGCCGGGGCGGCGCATGCTCTCACGTGCGCCCTTACCGCCGAACAGGTTCAGGCGATAGATGAAGTGAAGCATGCAGTAGCTGTTGACACCGTTGTAGGTGTACACCGAACGGCCGCTTGCCGTCAGCGAACGGCTGATGTTGCTCTGTTGTCTCAGGATGTCGTACATCTCGAAGCTGACTGTAGCCGCGCCCTTCAGGAACGTCTGCGAAAGCTGGGCATTCCAAATCAGCTCGTTGCGGTTCATGCTGGCGTCCGAATAGCCGCGACGGCTCTGGTTGGCAATGTTGGTAGAAAGCGACATGCTCCAGGGAGCGGTCAGCGTCGTGGTAGCACCGTAGGAGAAGGTGTAGGGCTGCTGGTTGTTGCTGGGAGTGAGCTTGTCCTTTTCTATCGAATAGGAGAAAGTGCCGTTCAGTCCGAATTCAAACCAGTCGTTACGGAACGTACCGTTCAGACGCTCGTTCAAGCTCAGGTTCGTAGTGGTGTTCTTCTGCTGGATGGCATCCGCGCCGTTACCGGTCGTCAGATAGCCTACATTATTATTATAGGAAAGATTGCTGAACGAACCGATGTTGAACTTCTTGTTCTTCAAGGCCGAGTTAATGCCGAACATACCGAATGCACTCCAGTTACCGTTGATGTTCTCGGGCTTTGTCACCCATCCACCGGTGGAGGAGTTGTAAGTACGCGCACTGCTGATGCTGTTCTGAGTCATCTGGAAATTGACGTGCGAGAAGATGGAACGTTGGTGGTCAACGTCGTAGGTATTGTAGAACATGCGAAGGGAGTGGTTGAACGAAGGCTTCAAGCCGGGATTACCCATCGTGATGTTCAGCGGATTGGAGTCGTCGGTGATGTCCAACAAGTTCTCCATACTGGGCTGCGAACTGCGTCCACGGTAAGTGATACGCAACTGGCTTACTTTGGAAAAACGGTAACGGAAATCCAGATTGGGCGCAAAGTTGAACACATTGCGAACCGTATCGGTCATGTAGTCGCCCTTCTCGTAAGCGAGCGAAGTACGCTGGGGTTCAAAGTCGGCTCCAATGTTCAGCTGATATTTCTCGCGAATGAACCGTAAGCCAATTCTTGCCTGATGAGTATAGGTCTTATACTCCGCGAACTTACTTTGGTCGGCGTCGTATCCGTCCTCGTAGCCTGCAGGCAGCGTCTCGCCAAAATTCCAGGCATCACCCAGGTTGTACGTATTCTTGTCACTCTTACTGTAACTGTACTTGAATTGATAGCTGAACTGCAAGAAGGCAGCCTTCCAGAGGGGTTCGCTATAAGTGAGCTGCAACAGGTAGTCATAGCCGCGGGTCGGTGTCACCATATAACGGCGGATGACATCTTCCGGAGTTACGGTTCCGTCTTCATTGGGCTGGAAATATCTGGTATTGGAAGCGCTGAACTGTTCATTCTCCGTATCATCGTAGCCTGCCCTGCCACGGAAAGTGATGTTGCGCCCCATGTCGTTCAGCTTACGGTTAACCTGCAAGGTCGCATCGGCCGAAAGCGTATTGCCGTCACTGCTCGACTGGTTGTTGGCCGTGTTTACACGAATAGAAGCCAGCGGGTCGTTCGAGTCCTCACCACCGAAGGCGTCATCGGACAAGTCCATCTTTGCGAGAGCCGTTATATCCAGATAGTCATTGGGATTGGGAACAATCGCATAGGGGTCGCTGTTGAACGTTCCGGACTTGGAACCGGAAAGGCTGTACGAATCGCCGTAACTGAAGTTCGGGCGGAAAATAATGTTGGTCAGCGTATCCGGCTTCCACTCCATGCGGAAGTCGGCCCGCACGTTCTTGTTGCTGGATTTGCTGTTGGAAATGGAGTTGTTGAACGAAGAAGTCTCGCCGCCCGTAAGGAAGTTCTCGGTATATCCGTCGCTTTGGGAGTCATTGCCGCGATAATTGAAGCGTACACTACCGCCCAAATCCAGCTTTTCGTTCTCCGTGGCAAAGTTCAAGCCCAACTCCTTGGTGGCCTTCAGACCGTTGTTCCGACGCCAGCGCGGACCGCCGCCACCGCCCGAGAAGCCCTGGTCGTTCACGTTGTTGGCACCTGCAATCAGCGAAACCTGCGTCTTGTCGTAGAAGTAATTCATCATGGCACGGCCCATGTAACGGTCTTCCGTACCGCCGGACAGGTCGAAGTTGCCGAAGAAGCCCTTGTTCATGCCTTTCTTGATAGTCAGGTCGAGCACGGTTTCCTCTTCGCCGTCATCAATGCCCGTGATGCGTGCCAAATCCGATTTCTTGTCGTACGTCTTCAATTTCTCAATCATGTCCACGGGCAGATTCTTCAAGCCGGTCTGTACGTCACCGCCGAAGAATTCCTTTCCGTCCACCATGATTTTGGAGATATCCTTACCATTGATTTTCACGTTGCCGTCATCGTCCACCTCGGCTCCCGGCAATTTCTTCACCAGTTCCTCCAGCATGGCACCTTCGGGCGTGCGGTAGGCCGACGAGTTGAACGCCACCGTATCTTCCACGACCTGCACCTGCGGAGCCTCGGCCACAATCACGGCTTCGGCCAGCATCACGGCATCCGTTTGCAGGTTCAGCGTCCCTACATTCTTGTTAGGCTGTGAATCAGTAAGCGTCAACGGCAAGAATTTGTTCTTGAAACCGATGTAAGAGACCTTCAGCAGATATTTGCCGGCCTTTACTTTGGGAAGTTTGAAATAACCCTGCGCGGAACAGGCCACACCGGCCACCTGCGCACTGTCGGGCAAAGAGAGCAGCAGGACCGTAGCCTGTATGGCAGGCTCATTCGTCTCTTCCTCCATCACACGGCCCGACACCGTAATGTTTTTTGTTTGTGAAAATGCGGACAACGCCGTTGCCACCAGCAACACCGCTCCAATGATAATCTTTCTCATGCGTCTATTCGTCTAAATGTAAACCAAGTATCTTTTTACACTGTTACATTTGACGAGAAAGCATGCAAAAGGTTTAATGCCCCGTATTACGATTTGCCTATTTTATCGACCATTCCGCTTAAACAATCTGTCAACGGCCGCTTTTTTGATACCAAATTCCAGGCAAAGGACATTCAAAAGTAAGAAGATAAGGAAGGAAGAAGTATCTACCGAAAGCAAGTCGCCCTTGGCCACCCGATAGACCATGCCGAGGAAAATGAACAATACGGTAAGGAACATGGCGTTGCGCGTTGCCTTGTTACGTATCTGCTCGGTCTCCTTGCTCTCGTTCTTGGTCAGGGCAAACAGAATCATCAGCGCACC
This sequence comes from uncultured Bacteroides sp., assembly GCF_949298305.1. Lineage (GTDB taxonomy): Bacteria > Bacteroidota > Bacteroidia > Bacteroidales > Bacteroidaceae > Bacteroides. The sequence continues at coordinate 34,336 of NZ_CASFWU010000015.1, forward strand.
CACCATCATCAGCAGTTTGGAACACTCTTTGTAGAACAACAGGTTGGCATCCGTCACACGCCCCATCATCATCATCAGGAAAGGAAGGAACAGCGCGACCGCAATCACGAAATAGCCCAACAAGCGGCAATATACAGGCAACATGGCTTTCATATCAATAACAGAATTTGTGAATAGATTCATTGTTTCTCGCGACAAACTTACGGATTTTCTTTCTATTTCACTTAAAATCCAACCAAGAAAAGCCCTTTTCCACCGACAAAAAGATACATTTGTCGGCACAAAGGCGTATCTTTGCCACCCAAACCAATCATTAACCATCCATCAGCGTATGAACAATCAAGAAGTCATCATCTGCGAACAGTTGGAAAACGACCTGAACCGAGTCGTTGAACAACATCCGCACGACAAGCTTTTCATCCTCACCGACCAGCATACACACTCCCTCTGCCTGCCACGTCTGAAAGGCATCCAGGCCCTGGAGGGCGCCGAGGAAATCATCATCGGCCCTGAAGACGTGAACAAGACATTGGACACCCTGGCCTCTGTATGGCAGGCGCTCAGCGCCCGGGGAGCCAGCCGCCACTCCCTGCTCGTCAATCTGGGAGGCGGCATGGTGACCGACCTGGGCGGATTCGCAGCCGCCACTTTCAAGCGAGGCATCACCTACATCAATATCCCCACCACCCTGCTTGCCATGGTAGACGCCTCGGTGGGCGGGAAAACCGGCATCAACTTCAACGGACTGAAAAACGAGATTGGCGCCTTTGCACCTGCCACCGCCGTACTGCTCGAAACCGAATTTCTGCGTACTCTCGACGACTGCAACCTGCTCTCCGGCTATGCCGAAATGCTGAAGCACGGCCTCATCAGCGACCAGCGGCACCTGAACGAGCTGCTGGCCTTCGACCTGGAAAAGGCCGACTACGCCCGGCTCAAGTCCATGGTAGGCCGTTCCGTACAAGTGAAAGAAGACATTGTGGAACAAGACCCCCAAGAACACGGCATCCGCAAAGCCCTGAACCTGGGACATACCGCAGGCCACGCCTTCGAGAGCCTCGCACTGGCAGAAGGCTGTCCGGTTCTCCACGGATATGCCGTAGCCTGGGGCATGGTCTGCGAGCTCTACCTCTCGCACATCAAGGCCGGCTTCCCCAAAGAAAAGATGCGGCAGGTCGTTCAATTCATCAAAACCTATTACGGCATCTTCAACTTCACCTGCAACCAGTACGAAACCCTCTACGGACTGATGAAGCACGATAAAAAAAACACAGCGGGCATCATCAACTTCACCCTGCTGAAAGACACCGGCGAAATCTGTCTGAACCAGACGGCGGACAAGGAAACCCTCTTCGAAATGTTCGACTTCTACCGGGAATGTATGGGGGTTTGAGCGGCTCCGGCCCGTTCTGGCAACAGCCCGATTCAATAAAATTAGGCCTTTTGCGCAAAAAAAAGCGCAAAAGGCTTGCACATTCAAAATAAAGCCGTACCTTTGCATCCGCAATTCGGGGTGTAGCTCAGCCCGGTTAGAGTACGCGTCTGGGGGGCGTGTGGTCGCTGGTTCGAATCCGAGTTAAGTGATGAACTTAACTCCTTTTTATTTTGTGCATGAGGCACTTAGGCCCCACAATTTCAGCTTGGCAACATTTTCCGAGGAATTCATAAACCCTACAGATATGACAAAGAAAGAATACATACAGGCCAACAAAGATTGGCTCGCAGCAAAAGCAGCAGAGGAAGGCGTGAAGCCTCTGGCCAAAGGGATATGCTACAAAGTGCTGGCAGCGGGACCCGAAAACGGCAAGCACCCCAATCCCCGGAGCATCGTCACAGTCCACTACACCGGCCGTACCATCGACGGCAGGCAATTCGACACCAGCCGCGGAGGCACCCCCGCCGCCTTCCGCCTGAGCGACCTGATAGAAGGATGGATTGTAGCCATACAGCACATGAGCGTGGGAGACAAATGGGAAATCTACATCCCCGCCGAAATGGGGTACGGCAAGTTTGCGCAACCCGGCATACCGGGCGGCTCGACCCTGGTCTTTGAAATTGAGCTGCTGGGCATCGCCTGAGCGGGCGGACAAAAAACGGCCTGCCAACCTGGCACACCGCCTTCCGGACTTCCAAGAAGCCGCGGACAGCCCCCTCCGTCATCCAAGCCTGCCCGACGGACACACCCGCCGGGCCGTCTACAATGAAACAGCCCGAAAGCATGCGGACGCAGTTTTCAGGCGCAGCCCAAGCCCGGCACCTTTTGTTGACAATCCGGTTTCACCGGAACTTGGGCACAACCGACGTCAGCCCGCCGGCACATTCTCCTCTTTTCAATTTTACATTTTGACACTTTGACTTTTCCGATGCGCGAGAATCCGTTTTTCCGGCCTTCCGTCCGGCTTGCGCGAAAAAACGCAAGCAAAATTCCGTAAGCCGCTGCATGGCAGCCGGATAGCGAAATCCTTACATTTGAAAGAGAAAAAACAACGGCTTCCGAGGGCCGAAAATGTTCTCTTTGCAGCTTCCCAATGCCACTTTGGAGGAGCCTACTACCCTTCCGGGAGGGCGGGACAAGGCTTTCCGGCGCCCGAAGCAAGCATGCTGCGCGCCCGGCACAAGCATGCTGCACAAACAAAGCAGGCAATCTGCACGGACGAAGCAAGCACGGCAGACGGACGAAGCAAGCACAGTGCCCCCCCAGAAACACGCCGGGAGGCGCTTCCCGGCCTCTGTTTCGTGCATTTTTCCAAAAGCCCGTGTCAGCGGAAAGCCCCTTCCGCCGACTTTTTGCAATCATTTTCCGTCCTGAACTGACACGGCAAGCGCTCCCATCCAGAACGGGGAGAGGCCGCACGGACAGACGGAAGACGCAACGGCCCGCTCACGTTCCAACCGCCTCCGGGCAGCATAAAAGGGGGTGCCGGCCCAAAAATCAGCAGAAACATTTGTGTATCTGACAAATAATTTGTTCCTTTGCACCGCTTTCGCGCAATCGCTGTCAGGACATGGAGAGAAGCCTGGTATGTTGCGTTGTAACGATCAAACAATTTAATAATAAAAACAATGGATTTAATTAAAATTGCAGAAGAAGCATTTGCTACCGGCAAACAACATCCCAGCTTCAAGGCAGGCGACACTGTAACCGTAGCATATCGTATCGTAGAAGGTAACAAGGAACGCATTCAGCTGTATCGCGGCGTTGTTATCAAGATTTCCGGCCACGGTGAAAAGAAGCGCTTCACTGTTCGCAAGATGTCGGGTACTATCGGTGTAGAACGTATTTTCCCGCTGGAGTCACCGGCTATCGACAGCATCGAGGTGAACAAGGTAGGTAAGGTTCGCCGCGCCAAATTGTACTATCTGCGTGCACTCACCGGCAAGAAAGCAAGAATCAGAGAAAAAAGAGCCAACGGATAAGCTCGTCCGGAAGCTTTGGTTTCAGAATAAAAAAGGGAGGTCTTCTCAGGAAGATTTCCCTTTTTTAGCATCTGTACAGAAGGGTAAAGTTTTTAAAATATTATAAAACTGCCCAATATACTTGCAATCCACAGAAAAGAAGCGACAAATTTACTATCTTCGTAGCGCATTTTCAATCTAAGCACACTTGAACAGTTTGATGAAGCAACCCAGAAGCATACAGACCTACCTCGCCCGCCTCGTCTTCACGCTCATGCTGTTGTCCGTACAGCTGGATGTGGTAGGACATGCCGCGCTTGTTCAAGAACCCGCTTTACAACCCTCCACCGAACAGACGGACGGCTCCGCATCCTCCGCCCGAACCCAGGCCGAGTCCTACTACCGCTACACATCGGGCCACGTCGGACTGGAGCCCCGGCACATATTCCTGCTCCCGTCTCTCGCCTCACAGACCGAAGAGACAAGACAGCCCCTTTCCGCCCGTCCCACACTTACCCCCCCTACGGGCAGGCAGGTACACTCCCTGCTCTGCATATTCCTGATTTAGGAACCTCCGCGCCGACGCCCCAGAGCCGGAAGCGTGGAGAAAATCCCTGTACACAAGCCCCGTAAGCGGCCGTCGTGTGCAGGTGCGGTACCCGCATGTCTTTCCGCAGAAAGACACGGCCGGAAAGGCCCGGACCATAGCGCCGTGCCGTCCGCCTCTCCCATCCCCCTTCCGCCCCTCGTCCGTCCCCGCCCCACATACAGGTTATTCATCACTACAAACATAAACAGCTTATGAAAAATGCTTATTATTACAAGTTAGCCGTGCTTGCGCTGCTACCTTGCGCCGTCTGTTCGTGCAGCAAGTCGCACCATGCAAGCACACAGTTGAAGGACTCCATCCCGACCATCACGCTGGAGCCCACCACCATCGAAGTGCCCCGCACCTACGTGGCCGACGTGCAGGCCGTGCAGTTCGTCGAAGTGAAGTCGAAAGTGGAAGGCTTCGTCGAAGAAATCTACGTGGACGAAGGCGAACTGGTCAAGAAGGGCCAGCCCCTTTTCCGCCTCAACTCCGCCGAATACAGCCAGAACGTAAGGGAGGCCGAGGCCAACCTGAAACAGGCCGAGGCCGAGTACCAGATGGCCAAGTACGAGGCGGAGCGCATCCAGCGCATGGTGGAGAAGGACATCATTGCCAAAATCCGCCTCGACCAGGTGAATACCGCCAAGGAAGTGGCCCGCATGAAGGTGCAGCAGGCCAGGGCGCAGCTGCAACGCTCGGAGACCAACTATTCCTACACCACCATCACCTCGCCCTTCAGCGGATACATAGACCGCATTCCCTACAAGGTGGGCAGTCTGGTCACCCCGCAAAGCCTGATGACGACGGTGAGCGACGTTTCGGAGGTGTTCGTATATTATAAGGTGAACGAAAGCGAATACCTGCAATACAAGCGCGCCCAGCTGCAGGGCGAGACCCAGCCCGAGATGGACAACATCGAACTCATCCTCTCCGACGAGTCGGTCTATCCCTACCGGGGGAAGATGGAGACCGTGGAGGGCGACTTCGAGCGGGGAACGGGTTCCATTGCCTTCCGTGTGCGCTTCCCCAACCCCGACAACCTGCTGAAGCACGGCGTGACGGGCAAGATACGCATGATGACCCGCATGGACAACGTCTGCCTGATACCGCAGAAGTCCACCTTCGAGATTCAGGACTTCACCTACATCTATCTGGTGGACTCGGCCGGCATCGTGAAGGTGCGCAGCTTCGCTCCGCTCGAGCGCTACAAGGGCTTCTACGTGTCGCAGGACTTTGCACCCCACGAGACCATCGTCTACGAAGGCGTGCAGATGGTGAAGGACGGCATGAGCATCAAGCCCAAGCCAACCGACTACGCCCGGATACTGGAGGAACTGAAGAAATCGGACGAACTTTAACGGGAAAGGAGACAGCGTATGTTCAAACTATTTATTCGACGCCCCATCCTTTCGGGTGTCATCTCCGTTATCTTCATCTGCCTGGGCCTGCTGTCCATCAGCACCCTGCCCATCACGCAGTTTCCTGACATTGTGCCGCCCTCGGTGACCGTCACCGCGCGCTACACGGGCGCCAGCGCCGACGTGATGTCCAAGACCGTGGCCACTCCCCTCGAGCGGGCCATCAACGGCGTGCCCGGCATGACCTACATGACCACCGTCTGCACCAACGACGGCATGTCGCTCACCACCGTCTACTTCAAGGTGGGCACCGACCCCGACGTGGCTGCCGTGAACGTGCAGAACCGTGTCACCACCGTGCTCGACGAGCTGCCCGAAGAAGTCATCCGCGCGGGTGTGATTACGGAGAAGGAGGTGAACAGCATGTTGATGTACCTCAACATCATGAGCACGGACAGTGCCCACACCGAGAAGTTTGTCTACAACTTTGCCGACATCAACATCCTGCGCGAACTGAAGCGCATTGACGGTGTGGGCTTTGTGGAAATCATGGGCAGCCGCGACTACGCCATGCGCGTGTGGCTCAACCCCAACCGCCTGGCCGCCTACAACATGTCGCCGCAGGACGTCACCGCCGCCATCCGCAGCCAGAACATCGAGGCCGCACCGGGCAAGACGGGCATCAGCTCCGACAAGCTGCCCCAGCAGCTGCAATACACGCTGCAATACACGGGCAAGTTCAGCACGCCCGAAGAGTACGGCAACATCGTGCTCAAGGCCCTGCCCGACGGCTCCGTGCTCCGCCTGAAGGACGTGGCCACCGTCGAGTTCGACTCGGAAGACTACAACATGGTGTCCATGACGGACGGCAAGCCGTCGGCCTCCATCATGATTAAGCAACGGCCCGGCTCCAATGCCCGCGAGGTCATCAAGAACATCAAGGAGAAAATGGAGGAAATCAAGGAGAGCAGCTTCCTGCCCGGCATGGAGTACAACATCTCCTACGACGTCTCCCGCTTTCTCGAGGCGTCCATCTCGTCGGTGCTGCGCACGCTTGTGGAGGCCTTCCTGCTGGTGTTCATCGTGGTCTACCTCTTCCTGCAGGACTTCCGCTCCACGCTGATTCCGGCCATTGCCGTTCCCGTATCGCTCGTCGGTACGTTCTTCTTCATGGAGCTCATGGGGTTCTCCATCAACATGCTGACGCTCTTCGCCCTGGTGCTGGCCATCGGCATCGTGGTGGACAACGCCATTGTGGTCGTGGAGGCTGTCCACGTGAAGATGCACCGCGAGAAGCTCTCGCCCTACAAGGCTTCCGTGGCGGCCATGAACGAGATTGGCGGCGCCATTGTGGCCATCACGCTGGTCATGTCGGCCGTGTTCATCCCCGCCGGCTTCATGTCGGGCACGGTGGGCATCTTCTACCAGCAGTTCTCGCTGACCCTGGCCGTGGCCATCGTCATTTCGGGCATCAACGCCCTCACCCTTTCTCCGGCCCTCTGCGCCATGCTGCTCAGGCCCGCCCACGGCAAGTCGGAGAAGCCCACGCTGCTGCGCCGCTTCTTCATTGTCTACAACAAGGGTTACGAGCGCTTCCGCAACCGCTACAAGCTGGGCCTGCTCAAGTACCTGGGCCGGCGCTCGTTCACCTACCTCACCCTGATTCTCTTCCTGCTGGGCACGTTGGGCATCAACCGGATATTGCCTTCGGGCTTCATCCCCAACGAAGACCAGGGCATGATTTACGTCAACGTGAACACGCCTCCGGGCGCCACGCTGGAGCGGAGCGAAGCCGCCCTGAACAAGGTGCAGGCCGCCCTGCTGCCCTTTGAGGAGATAGAGAGCGTGTCCACCCTGGCAGGCTACAGCCTGATGACCGAAACGGAAGGAGCCAGCTTCGGCATGGGTATGCTGAACCTGGTGCCGTGGGACGAGCGGCAGGAGAGCGCCGCCGAGCTGCTGGACATCTACAAGGACCGCACGTCGCACATCAAGGACGCCGAAATCCAGTTCTTCCTGCCTCCCACCGTCCCCGGTTTCGGAAACGCCAGCGGATTTGAACTCCGCCTGCAGGACAAGACGGCGGGCAGTTTTGAGGAACTGGCTGCCGTGGCCGACGACCTGGTGCAGCGGCTGAACGCCGACAAGCGCCTTCGCGGAGTCTCGTCGGGTTTCAATCCCAACTTCCCGCAGTACCTGCTGAAGGTGGACCTGGACAAGGCGGCCAAGCTGGGCGTGGACGTCAACGAGTCGATGGAGACGCTGCAGTCCTACATCGGCAGCTTCTACTCGTCCAACTTCATCCGCTTCGGACAAATGTACAAGGTGATGCTCCAGTCGTCGCCCGAGTACCGCACCAATCCCGAAGCCGTCTACGCGCTCTTTGCCAAGAACAAGGAGGGCAACATGGTGCCATACTCCAACTTCCTGACCATGGAGCGCATCTTCGGTCCCAACCAGATAACGCGCTACAACATGTTCACCTCGGCCCTCATCAGCGGCGAGGCGGCCGCGGGCGTCAGCTCGGGCGAAGTCATCCGCACGGTGGAAGAGATAGCCCGCGAGGTGCTGCCGCGCGGCTATGACATCGAGTGGTCGGGCGTCTCGCGCGAGGAGAAGGAGTCGGGCGGACAGACCCTGGCCATCTTCGCCGTCAGCCTGCTGTTTGTCTATCTGCTGCTGGCCGCGCAATACGAGAGCCTGCTGCTGCCGTTCCCCGTCATCCTCTCGCTGCCCGCGGGCGTATTCGGTTCCTACCTGCTGCTCTGGCTCACGGGGATGGAGAACAACATCTACGCGCAGGTGGCGCTGGTGATGCTCATCGGCCTGCTGGGCAAGAACGCCATCCTCATTATCGAGATGGCCAACCAGTACCGCAAGCAGGGCATGAGCATACAGGAAGCTGCCCTGAAGGGAGCCGGCAGCCGCCTGCGCCCCATCCTGATGACCAGTTTCGCCTTTGTCTGCGGCCTCATCCCGCTGATGATAGCCACCGGAGCCGGAGCCCTGGGCAACCGCTCCATCGGCACGGCCGCCACGGGCGGAATGCTCATCGGGACGCTGGTGGGCATCTTCCTCGTACCGGGCCTCTATGTCGTTTTTGAAACTTTGGCTACCCGCCTCAAACGTAATAAAAGCAATCTTGAATATGAAGACTAAACTCTATATCCTGATATTGGCCGGAGTCCTTGCCGTCGGCGCAGGCGGCTGCAAGGCTCCCGCACTGGCTCCCGACGAACAAATCATCCTGCCCCAGGCCTATCTGCACGGCGGGGCGGACTCCGCACACATCGGCGGACTGCCCTGGAAGCAGTTCTTCCCCGACCCCATCCTGCAGGGCTACATACAGACTGCCCTGGAAAACAACCACTCCTTCCGCCAGAGCATGGAGCGGGTGGCCATGGCCCGCACACAGGTACGAATGAAGAAAGGCGCCCTGTTTCCCGAACTGACCATCGGTGCACAGGCGGGCGTGCAGAAGTTCGGCGAATACACCATGGACGGGGTGGGCAACAGCACCACCAATACGCCCGACCTGGCAAAGGAGAAACACATCCCCGACCCGTACAGGGACTTCAACCTGGGCATCGGCTTCCAATGGGAGGCCGACATCTGGGGGAAGCTGAACCAGAAGCGGCGGGGAGCCGCGGCCCGGTGGATGGCCTCGAAGGAGGCGGCACGGCTGGCACAGACCACCCTCATCTCCGAAGTGGCCGCGCAATACTTTGAACTGGTGGGGCTGGACAAGCAGCTGGCCACCCTGAAAAGGGCGATAACGGACACACAGGCCTCCTACGAACTGACCTACCAGCTGAAGCAGGAAGGAGAAATCACCCAACTGGCCGTCGACCAGTTCAAGAGCCGCCTGCTCAGGCTGGAAGGGATGTTGGTGGAAACCGAACAGCGGATAGGAGAGAAGGAGCGAAGCCTGGCTACGCTGATGGGGGTGTTCCCCTTTGCCGTCGACCGGATTACGTTTGAAGAGATGAACTGCCTGAACTTCCCCATTGAGGCGGGCGTACCCTCGCAACTGCTGCAACTCAGGCCCGACGTGCGGGCTGCCGAGCTGGAACTGATTGCCTCCAAAGCCGACCTCTCGGCGGCGCGCAGGGCCTTCTTCCCCTCCTTGCAGATTGGGGGAAGCGCGGGCTTCAACGCTTTCGACATCAGCCGGTGGTTCACCTCGCCCGCCTCGCTGGTCTACAGCCTGGGGGCAGGGCTTACGGCTCCCCTTTTCAAGCAATACGAAATCAGGGGCTTATGGGAGAACGCCCGTGCCGGCCAGCGCATCGCCCTGGAGGGTTATCACGAGACGGTGCTGAAGGCCTACGAAGAGGTGACCAACCTGATTGTGTCCAGCGAGCGGATTCACAAGCGGAAAGAACTGAAACGGGAGGAAAGCGAGGTACACCACCGCTCGATAGACCACGCCAACGAACTGTTCAAGCTGAGTTTTGTGGGCTATCTGGAAGTGCTCTCGGCAGACGAGCGCTACCTGGACTGCGAACTGGAGTACGCCGCTCTCAGTGCCCAGTGCTGTATCACCAAAGCGTTGTTATATCGTGCTTTAGGAGGGGGAAGTTTATAGCTCCCCACTTCTGTGCAGACTTGCGGATACAGAGAAGGGGACTTGCCTCCAGGCAAGTCCCCTTCGTGTGAAACCGGAGAAACCTGTTATTTGATGTCTTTCAATTCCCAGCCCAAGGCACTTGCGCCAAGCACGGCGGCGTCGGAGTCCTTCAGTTCGGAAATCAGCAGTTTGGTCTTTCCTTTGTAAATGTTCAGCACATTCTCGTCAAGAGCTTTCTGGATGGGCTTGATGATGTAGTCGCCCGACTTGGCCAGACCGCCGAAGAGCACGATGGCTTCGGGGCTGGAGAAGGCGACGAAGTCGGCCAGTGCCTCGCCCAGCAGGGTTCCAGTGAAGTCGAAGATGTCCTTGGCCAGCTGGTCGCCCTTCACGGCTGCGTCATATACGTCCTTGGAAGTGATGTTCTCCGCCGGGATGGAACGCAGCAAGCTGGGCTCAGTGCGTGCGGCCAGGAATTCGCGTGCCGTGCGTGCCACACCCGTAGCCGAGCAGTAAGTCTCCAGACAGCCGTGGCGTCCGCATCCGCAGAGGCGTCCGTTCTCGCGGCGGATGATGGTATGTCCCAATTCGCCTGCGAAGCCGTCATGTCCATACACCATTTGTCCGTTCACCACGATACCGCTGCCCACGCCTGTGCCCAGGGTAATCATAATGAAATCCTTCATGCCTCGGGCGGCTCCGTAGGTCATTTCGCCGATGGCGGCCGCGTTGGCGTCGTTGGTCAGGGCTGTGGGGATGCCCAGTCTTTCTTCAAACATGGCAGCCAAAGGAATGACTCCACGCCAGGGCAGGTTGGGGGCGAACTCGATGGTGCCGCTGTAATAGTTTCCGTTAGGCGCGCCGATGCCGATGCCCTTAATCTTCTCCACACCGCCGTTGGCAATAATCAGAGGAAGCAGATTCTTGCAAACTTCGTCCACGTATTCATCGGCCTTTTCATAGGCTCCCGTCTTGATTGCACCGCTTGCAATAATAGTTCCTCGTGCGTCCACGATACCGAATACGGTATTGGTACCACCAATGTCAATGCCCACTACATAGGGGCGCTCCATGTTTGAATTCATAATATTTTCGTTTATAGGGTTAGTGACTCAATGATTCTGCTTACAAAAATCACAAAGAAAAATGACAATGCAAAATCTTTTCTTGAAAAAGTTCGCACAGTTTGCAACTTTTCGTAACCTTTGCACGTCTAATGACAAAACAAATCGTAATATACTGAAAAAACTGAGACAGTCGTGATACAGCTAAAAGACATCAACAAGACATACAACAACGGCGCGCCGCTCCATGTGCTCAAGGGCATCAATCTGGACATTGCCAAGGGGGAATTCGTCTCCATCATGGGGGCCTCGGGCTCGGGCAAATCCACCTTACTTAATATATTAGGTATATTGGACAACTACGACACGGGCGAATACTATCTGAACGGCACCCTCATCAAGAACCTGAGCGAGACGCGCGCCGCCGAGTACCGCAACCGCATGATTGGTTTCATCTTCCAGTCGTTCAACCTCATCTCGTTCAAGGACGCGGTGGAGAACGTGGCCCTGCCTCTCTTCTACCAGGGTGTGAGCCGCAAGAAACGCAACTCCCTGGCGCTGGAGTATCTGGACCGCCTGGGCCTGAAGGACTGGGCGCACCACATGCCCAACGAGATGTCCGGCGGACAGAAGCAGCGCGTGGCCATCGCCCGCGCCCTCATCACCCGTCCGCAAATCATCCTGGCCGACGAGCCCACGGGCGCGCTGGACAGCAAGACCTCGGTCGAAGTGATGCAGATTCTGAAGGACCTCCACCAGACGGGCATGACCATCGTCGTCGTGACCCACGAAAGCGGCGTGGCCAACCAGACGGACAAGATTATCCACATCAAGGACGGCGTGATAGGCACCATCGAAGAGAACCTGAACCACGACGCTTCACCCTTCGGCAGGGACGGGTTCATGAAATGATTTTTATCAGAAGGAGTTAAAGGGAGTTTGGTGGAAGTTACCACTTCGCTCTGTTTGGGAAGTTGAAAGCCCATAGCATTACTCTTGATGAAACGGCCTATTGGCACCAAGTATCAGAAATCAAGTATCGGCCTTTAACTCCATAGCCCGCCAAAGCGGGCGATAACTCCCTCTAACTTCCTCTAACTTCTAAATAAAGACAATTATGATTGACCTTTGGCAAGAAATATACGGCACCCTGAAGCGCAACAAGCTGCGCACCTTCCTGACGGGGTTTGCCGTGGCATGGGGCATCTTCATGCTCATTGTGCTCCTTGGGGCGGGCAACGGCCTCATCCACGCTTTTGAGCAGAACTCGTCCGAACGGGCGCTCAACTCCATCCGCATTTTCCCCGGCTGGACAACCCTTTCGTACGACGGTCTGAAGGAAGGACGGCGCATCGAACTGGACAACCGCGACCTGGCGGACACCGAAAAACAGTTCCCCGAGAACGTGACCAGCGTTGGCGCCACTGTCCGCCAAAGCGGGCTCAACATCAGTTTCGGTAAGGAGTACGTCAACCTCTCCCTGCTGGGCGTACATCCCAATTATACTGAAATTGAGCCGGTGAAGACAGCCGAAGGACGCTTCATCAACGACATAGACCTGAAGGAGCGGCGCAAGGTCATCGTCCTCCATAAGAAGTCGGCGGACATTCTCTTCGGCAAAACCCATACACAGCCCATCGGGCAGTTTGTCAACGCCGGCGGAGTGGCCTATCAGGTAGTGGGCCTCTACAACGACCAGGGCAACAGCGAGCCGAGCGAGGCCTACATCCCTTTCAGTACCCTGCAAACCATCTACAACAAAGGCGACAAGCTGAACAACATCCTCTTCACCACCGAAGGGCTGACCTCGATAGAGAGCAACGAGGCTTTCGAGAAAGACTACCGCCGCGTCCTCGGCGCCAACCACCGCTTCTCGCCGGACGACACCAGCGCCATTTGGATATGGAACCGCTTCACCGACTATCTGCGCTCCATGAACGCCATGGGCATCCTGCGTACAGCCATCTGGGTCATCGGCATCTTTACGCTGCTGAGCGGCATCGTGGGCGTGTCCAACATCATGCTCATCACCGTGCGTGAGCGGACCCACGAATTCGGTATCCGCAAGGCACTGGGAGCCAAACCGGCCTCCATCCTCTGGCTCATCATTGTGGAGAGCGTCACCATCACCACCCTGTTCGGTTATATCGGCATGGTGGCGGGCATCGGCGTGACGGAGTGGATGGACAGCACTTTCGGAAGCCAGACGATGGATGCGGGCATGTTTCAGGCCAAGATGTTCAGCGACCCGACGGTCGACCTGCGCATCGCCATACAAGCCACGCTCACCCTGGTCGTGGCGGGCACGCTGGCCGGATTCTTCCCCGCCCGCAAGGCTACGAAGATAAAGCCGATTGAGGCGCTGAGGGCGGACTAAATAAAGCCTCACCCCCCGGCCCCTCTCCCGAGGAGAGGGGAGAAAGGATATGGAATTTAAGAATAGAGATTAATAGATAATATGGTATAATACATTCAATCATCATAAAGTATCATCCCCTGCTCCCCTCTCCCCGGGAGAGGGGCCGGGGGTGAGGCTTTTCATTCATTATGAGAATAGACAAAGACACCTGCGAGGAAATCCTCGTCACCATCACCCGCAACAAGACGCGGAGCCTGCTCACGGCCTTCGGCGTATTCTGGGGCATCTTCATGCTCGTTGCCCTCATGGGAGGCGGACAAGGCATGGAACAGGAACTGCGGAAACAGTTCGAGGGGTTTGCCACCAATTCGGGGTTCATCTTCGCCCAGCCGACGGGCGAGGCTTACAAAGGCTTCCGCAAAGGGCGCAGCTGGGACCTGGAAATGGCCGACGTGGAGCGGATAGGCAAGCTGGAGAAGATAGACATTGCCACTCCCTCCGTGGCCAAATGGGGCAAGACTGCCATCTACGAAGGCAACAAATACGATTGCAGCGTCAAGGGACTCTACCCCGACTACGAACAGATAGAACATCAGGAGATGGCCTACGGACGCTTCATCAACGACGTGGATATCCGAGAAGCGCGCAAGGTGTGCGTCATCGGCAAGCGCGTCTACGAAAGTCTCTTCCCCAAGGGAGGTGATCCCTGCGGCAAGTACGTGCAGGTGGACAGCATCTACTACCGCGTGGTGGGCATGTGCTCGTCCGAAGGCAACGTCAACATACAGGGACAGGCTTCCGAAGCCGTCACCCTGCCCTACACCACCATGCAGAAGATGTACAACCTGGGCAATACCGTCGAACTGGTGTGCTTCACCATGAAGCCCGGCGTCAAGGTGGCCGACGTGGAGGACGAACTGCAACAGACCGTCAAGGCTGCCCACTACATATCGCCCGATGACAAACAGGCAGTGATGATGCTCAACGTGGAAGCCATGTTCTCCATGATGGACGCCCTGATGACGGGCGTGCACATCCTCATCTGGATGGTGGGACTGGGTACGCTCTTTGCCGGAGCCATCGGCGTATCGAACATCATGATGGTGACCGTACGCGAGCGTACCACCGAGATCGGCATCCGCCGCGCCATCGGAGCCCGTCCACGCGACATTCTCCAGCAGATACTTTCGGAGAGCATGGTGCTGACTACCGTGGCGGGCATGGCGGGCATCTCGCTGGCCGTGCTGGTGCTCCAGGTGCTCGAAGCCGCCGCCAATCCGCAGGGCGTCGTCGAGACACACTATCAGGTCAGCTTCGGCATGGCCGTGGGAACCTGCGTGCTGCTCATCGCCCTCGGTGTGCTGGCAGGCCTCGCGCCAGCCTATCGCGCCATGGCCATCAAGCCCATCGAGGCGATACGTGACGAATGAACATTCCAACGCCTTTGGAATGCCTATTCCAATGCCTTTGGAATGGCTATTCGAAAGCCTATCGAATGACTATTCGAAAGCCAATGGAATGAAGCTTCCATCACTGAACGTAGAAGAAATATAAACTATCAACAAGCATTCAATATGAAAACAAAAAAGATTCTGAAAATTGCGTTGCTGGTCATTGTGGCCGCCATCTTCATCTGGACTTTCGTGTTCCTCTACCTGAAGTCGCAACCACAAGTCACCGTCTATGACATTGTAACTCCTGCCCTGGCCGACCTGGAAAAGACCACCGTCGTCACCGGCAAGATAGAGCCGCGGGACGAAGTACTCATCAAGCCCCAGATTTCTGGCATCATCGAGGAGGTCTACAAGGAAGCCGGACAGAAGGTAAAGAAGGGCGAAGTGATAGCCAAGGTAAAGGTCATCCCCGAACTGGGCACGCTGAACTCCGCCGAGAGCCGCGTCCGCCTGGCCGAAATCAACGGACGGCAGGCCGAAACCGACTTTGCCCGCCTGGAGAAACTCTACAAGGACAAGCTCATCAGCGCCGAAGAATACGAGAAGGGCGAGGTGACCGTCCGCCAGGCCCGCGAAGAACTGCAGGCCGCCAAGGACAACCTGCAGATTGTAAAGGAGGGCATCACGCAGAGCAGCGCTTCCTTCTCCAGCACCCTGATTCGTTCGACCATCGATGGCCTGATTCTGGACGTGCCCGTCAAGGTGGGTAATTCCGTCATCATGAGCAACACCTTCAACGACGGAACCACCATTGCCACCGTGGCCGACATGAACGACCTCATCTTCCGCGGCAACATTGACGAGACCGAAGTGGGCCGCGTCAGCGAAGGAATGCCTGTAAAAATCACCATCGGCGCCTTGCAGAACCTTTCCTTCCAGGCCGAACTGGAATACATCGCCCCGAAGTCGACCGAATCCAACGGCGCCAACCAGTTCGAGATTAAGGCTGCCGTCAGCGTGCCCGACACGGTGGTCATCCGCTCGGGCTACTCGGCCAACGGTGAAATCGTGCTCGAACGCGCCCAACAGGCACTCGCCATCCCCGAAGGATGCGTGGAGTTCAAGAACGACAGCACCTTTGTCTACGTCCTGACGGACAGCGTACCCCAGCAGACCTTCCGCCGCCAACCCATCGAAGTGGGCATGAGCGACGGCATCCAGATAGCCGTGAAGAAAGGCATCACCGCCAACGACCGGATAAGAAGCAACGAAAAGAGCCAAGAATAACAACAAACCGACCGATATGAAAAAGATACTCACCGCAGCCTGCCTCGCCCTCGGCCTTGCCGGAAGCGTACAGGCGCAGGAAACCTGGTCGCTGCGCCGCTGCATCGACTACGCCATCGAACATAACATAGACATCAAACAGAGCCGGAACGCCGCCGAGCAGAGCGCCGTCGAGGTCAGCACAGCCAAGTGGGCCCGCCTGCCCAATCTGAACGGCAACGCCGGACAAAGCTGGAACTGGGGACGCACGCAGACCGCCGTCCCCGACGAGACCACGGGCGACTACTCTACCGTCTACGTCAACACCGCCAGCCACGGCACCAACATGCAGCTCTCCACCAGCATTCCCCTCTTCACGGGCTTCGAGCTGCCCAACCAATATGCCCTGGCCAAACTGAACCTGAAAGCCGCCACCGCCGACCTCCAGAAGGCCAAGGACGACATTGCCATCAACATCGCTTCGGCCTACCTCCAGGTGCTCTTCAACCAGGAACTTCATCAGGTGGCGCTGGGACAGGTGGCGCTGAGCCGCCAGCAGAGTGAACGCATCGGCGGACTGGCCGCCGTGGGCAAAGCCTCGGCAGCCGAAGTGGCCGAAGCCAAAGCCCGTGTGGCACAGGACGAAATGACAGCCGTGCAGGCCGAGAACGACTACCGCCTCGCCCTGCTCACCCTGAGCCAGCTGATTGAACTGGAAACGCCCGAAGGCCTTGTACTGGAGGCGCCCGACATTGCCCTCAAGCCCTCGCCCATCACTCCGCCGGACGACATCTACCAGACAGCCCTCACGGAAAAAGCCTCCGTACAGGCCGCCCAGTACCGTCTGGAAGGCAGCAAGCGCAGCATCCGCATCGCGCAGAGCGGCTTCTATCCCCAGCTCAGCCTGAACGGAAGCCTGGGCACCAGCTACTATTCCACCATCAACCGCACTTTCCGCCAGCAGATGGGCGACAACTTCAGCAAATACCTGGGTGTCAGCCTCAGCGTGCCCCTCTTCAACCGCCTCTCCACCCGCAACCGGGTACGCACCGCACGCCTCCAGCGCGACAACTACGCCCTCCAGCTGGAAAACGTCAAAAAGACGCTCTACAAGGAAATCCAGCAGGCATGGTACAACGCCACCGCGGCCGAGAGCAAGTTTGCCAGCAGCCACGCCGCCACCCTGGCCAACGAAGAGTCCTTCCGACTGACGGCCCAGAAATATGAGAACGGAAAGGCCAACGCCGTGGAGTACAACGAGGCCAAGCAAAACCTGATGAAAGCCCAAAGCGACGAGTTGCAAGCCAAGTACGACTACCTGTTCCGCACCAAGATTCTGGACTTCTAC
The DNA here is from genome assembly GCF_949298305.1 of uncultured Bacteroides sp. GTDB lineage: Bacteria > Bacteroidota > Bacteroidia > Bacteroidales > Bacteroidaceae > Bacteroides. The sequence goes on from NZ_CASFWU010000015.1 coordinate 51,683, forward strand.
AAAGGGATTCCCATCGAATAGAACGACAGAGCAGCAAGCAGGCAAGTTTTTCCTCGGGCAAAAAGGCAGTTCTTCTGTTCTGTCATTTGCCCGCCATCACCTTGTCCCTGTACTCAGTGGGCGTCATCTGCATCTTCTGCTTGAAGCACTTGCTGAAGTAGCGGGGGTCGTTGATGCCTACCATATAGGAGATTTGTGTCATGGAGTATTCGCCCGTCTCTATCAGCTGCACGGCCCGCTTGATGCGCATTTCCTTAATGAATTCCACGGGAGCCAGGCCTGTCAGCGACTTCAGCTTCTTGAAGAAGACCGAGCGGCTGACAGCCAGTTCCTGCACCAGGTCGTCCACCATCAGGTCGCCATTGTCCATGTTCTTCTCCATCAGTTCCACCAGTTTGTCCATGAACTTGCGGTCGTGCGACGACATTTCGGGTCCCTTGCTTTCGGCGGCATCCTCGGGTTGCGTGTTTTCTGGGGGCACAGGCTGCGCGCCGGCAGCCATCAGTCCCTCACGGTAGAGTTTCTGCAACTTGTAGCGCTGGGTCAGCAGATTCTTCACACGAGCCTTCAGGTAAGTGGCACTGAAGGGCTTGGTGATGTAGTCGTCCGCCCCGTACTCCAGCCCCTCCAGCTTACTCTCAATGGAGGTCTTGGCCGTGAGCAGCACAATGGGGATGTGGCTGGTGGTGAGGTCGGCCCGGAGGTCGCGCGTCAGGGCAATGCCGTCCTTCTCGGGCATCATGACGTCGCTAATGATGATGTCCGGCAACGACTGCAAGGCTTTCTCCAGTCCCTGCACGCCGTCGGCGGCCTCCACGATGCGATAGTCGGCCGAGAAGATGCTGCGCAGAAACATACGTAGCTCGGAGTTGTCCTCCACCAGCAGCATCACGTCCTTGTCCGCAGCATTGACTTCACCCTCTTCGGCCGTTTCTTGGGTCGCCTCATCCGAAGCGTCGGTTTCCTTCTCGGCTTCCATACGCTCCACGACCATGCCTGCAGTGGTGTCGTCCTGCAAGAACTCAACGGTCCCGTCGTAATGGTCGCGTCCTTTTCGGAAAGCCACCGTGAAGCAGCTCCCCTCACCCAGTTTGCTGTCCACGGTAATCACGGCCTTGTGCATCTCCACCAGTTCCTTCACCAGCGACAGGCCGATGCCCGTACTGGACTGGTTGAAGAGAGTGTGGTCCACCAGGTTCTCGAAGCGCAGGAAGATGGACTTTTTCTTGTTCTCGGCAATGCCGATGCCCTGATCGCGCACACCCACGGAGACGCTCTTCTCGTCCTCGCGGATAAAGACCGAAATCATCTTGCCGTTCGGGGTGTACTTGAAAGCGTTGGACAGCAGATTGTACACAATCTTCTCGAACTTGTCCGCATCCACCCACAGGTAGAGTTCCTCCTTCTCCGTATCCAGCAGGAAGTCTATCTGGTGCTCTTCGGCCACCGAACGGAAGTTTTCCATGATTTTGCGGGTAAAGGCCACCACGTCCGTCCGCTGCACCTGCATCTTCATCTTCCTGTTCTGTATCTTGCGGAAATCCAGTATCTGGTTGATGAGGCGCAGCATGCGGTTGGTGTTACGCTCCACCACCTTCAGTTGTTCGCGGGCCTCGTCGGGCAGGGCGGTATTCTCCAGCACATGCTCCACGGGGCCTGCAATCAGCGTAAGCGGAGTGCGCAGCTCGTGGGAGATGTCGGTGAAGAAGCGCAGCTTCATGTCCGTCATCTGCTGCTCCATGTAGACCTTGTGCTTCAAACGGTAAATCATGAAGAGAATATAGACCGCCGTCACGGTAATCAGCAGGAAGAAGAAAACATAGAGGAAGTAGGCAAACGGAGTTTCCCAGAAAGAGGGAAGCACCTCGATGTCCAGTGAACGGGTGTTCTCCGTCCATACGCCGTCGGCATTGGTGGAGCGCACCTTGAAGACGTAGTGCCCTTGGGGCAGGTTGGTATAGGTGGCCGTGCGCTGCGTACCCACATAGTTCCAAGCCCGCTCGAAGCCCTCCAGGATGTAGGCGTACTGCGTACTGTAAGGTTCCGAATAGTCCAGCGCGGCATATTGGATGGTGAAGATATTCTCCCGGTGGGACAAGGTCAGTTGCCGCATGTCGTCCAGGTTTTCGTGCATGTACGGTTTCTCACCGGGCTGCACACTCTCGTTGGCCACCAGAAGGCTGGAGAGAACAATGGGCGGGACAAAGCCGTCCTTGCGGATGGAGTCGGGGTTGAAATGCAGCACGCCGTTGCTGGCGCCGAACAGCATCCGCCCCTGACTGGTATAGGCCGAGGCGGCCTCGCTGAAGCGTACCCGGAAAGAGATGGAATTGTCGCTGTAGTTCTCAAACTTCTCTTCCGAGGGAACAAACTTGCAGATGCCGTTCTCCGTGCTCATCCAGAGATTGCCTGCCGCATCCTCACGAATGGAGAGCAGCACATCGGACGAAAGGCCGTTCTCCACACTGTACGACTTAAACTTGGCGTCCCCCTCACGGTCCAGCGACAGCAACTTGTTCAACCCGCCTCCAAAAGTGGCCAGATAGAGTTCGCCAGCACGAGTGGAAATAATCCAGTGCACGTCGTTGTTGCTCAGGCTGTGCGCATCCTGCGGTATCCTCAGAAAGTGGTGAAACACCGCATCCTCGGGAGTGGTGAAGTCGTCATCCACCACCAGGGCACCCGCCGTAGTGCCTATCCAGAGATGCCCCTTAGAATCGCCCGTGATGAAACGTACCTTCGAACAATGGTCTATGGGGTATTGCTTCAGGTTGTTCCGATGGCTCACAAAGATTTCCCTGCCTTCTTCGTCACGGGTCAGACAGTTTATCCCACCGCCGAAGGTGGCTACCCAAATGCGTCCGCGGCTGTCTTCGTAGACGCAGTAGACATTGTCGTCGCTCAGGCTGAAGATGTCGTTCGGGTCATGGCGGAAACGGGTCAGCCTGTAGCGGGCGCCCTGGGGCTCTGCCCTCACCAGACCATCGCCCTTGGTGGCAATCCAGAGATTGTCCCGGCTGTCCTGCAAGATAAAATAGGCACTTCCGCGCAGAGGTATCCCCGTGCGGGCCACCACACCGTCTTCCGTCAAGTAGCCACGTTCCTTGTAATCAGGGCCGTACACCCTCACTTTGCCGTCCTTCAAGCCAACCCATAAGTTACGGTCTTTGTCCTCACAAAGGGCACGCACCTCGTTGCTCAACGACTCGTAAGGATGGGGTTCGGGTGTCATCATGGCAAACTGCATCTGCCTGAAGGCCACCTTCTCCAGCCCTTTGGAGTGGGTACAGAGCCAGAGGTTGCCCTGACGGTCGGAGAAGGCGGAATGTATCTTGTTGGAGAAGCGCCACCGGCCGTCCGTCAGGCTGTTGTAAAAGGGGCGCAGGCAATTAGCCTCGCGGTCGAAGCGCGAAAAGCCACCGCCGTAGGGATGTACCCACACCGTGCCGTGAATGTCCTCGTGGATGTGGAAGGCAGGGCGCGAGCGATCGGTAGTCGTTGGCTCCACGCTGACCACCTCTATCTTGAGCCGACGGGTATAAGGATTGAAGTGGGCCACGGTTCCCTCCACCTCTTGCTCGAACCAGACTTCCTTTCCGCTGTCCACATAAGTGGAGACGACGGGGGCGGCAGGCAGGTTTGATGCTCCGTAATGCTCCGATTCTCCGGTCAGCAGGTTGTAGACGAAGAAGCCGGCAGTATCCGTGGCCAGCAGCACCTCCTGCCCCTCCAGCCTGTGTATGGAAACTACGTCCGCCACTACGGGCAGCTGAAGCAGACGAAAAGTTCCGTCGGCCTTGCGGTAACGCCACACTCGGCCCTGGTTGGAGCCCCAGAAGATTTCCTCGTCCAGTTCTTCGCCGCAGAAGAAAAGCTGCCCGTGCGAAGATTTTCCACGCTCGGACTCCGTGAAATAGGTGACCGGCTCCACCTCGCCCGGCGCCACGCGGCCCAGGCCGTTATCCGACAGCAGCCAGACACTGCCCGAACGGTCCTCGAACACATCGAAGATGCGGCCGGAAGTAAAGGTGCCCGATTTTTCGGAATACCAGCGCGTGGACAGCTCTAACGTCTCCGGGTCGGTGGACACGGCTATCACGCCGTCGTGCTCCGTCAGCAGCCACACGCCTCCCCCTTGCAGCACCCTGACGGCGGATACCGATGCTGTGCCTCCGTTGTCAGCCTCCACGGGAACACGTTCAAACACCTCGGTACGCGGATTGAACCGGAAAGCACGGTTATCGTAAGTCTGCAGCCAGATGAAGCCGTAGCAATCTTCGCACAGGTTGTCCACCCGGTTGTTTGTCAATGCAATGCGGTTGTCAGGCCGTGCCTTATAGGTCTTGAACGTATAGCCGTCAAACTTGTTGATGCCGTCCCAGGTGGAGAACCACAGGTTCCCCTTCCGGTCCTGCAACATGCTCATAATGGTATTCTGGGAAAGTCCGTCCTCGGACGAGTAGTGAGTGAAGCGGCAGCAAGGTTGTCCCAAGGCCGACACAGCCACCCATAATGTGCCTATCAGGTATAAGATTCTTTTCATAACCAGTCTATTCAATGCGGTAAAGATACTGATTTCGTTGAAATAACACCCCTTCCGAAAGGGAAAATTAGCAGGGAAAGAAAGACACCTCTGCCAAAGTCCTGACAAAATAGCCGCTCCCGGCTTTGACTTCCGGCAAAATAGGGCTACTTTTGTCTGACCAAACGTACAGTCATGAAACACATCGTCCTCTTCCTGCTTCTGCTCGCGCTGCTCCTGCCGGAAGCCACCGCACAGACAGACACCGCCTACGGCGTGGTCAAAAACATGCCCACCTTCTACGAACAGCTGAAACAACAGCTCAACTACCCGCTGGCCTGGGGCCGCTCTTCCTACAGGGACTTTGATACATGGCGGACGGAGGCCCGAGGGGTGCTGACGGAATGCCTGCAGAACCTGCCGCCCGCACCGCAGGACTATGCCCCCGAGACCACCGACTGCGAACGGCGCGAGGGCTACGAGGCACGCAAAATACACTTCAATGTCTCGGCCTGGTGCCGCATCCCCGCCTATCTGCTGGTGCCCGACGGCAAGGGTCCCTTCCCTGCCATCGTCCTGCTGCACGACCACGGCGCGCACTTCAGCATCGGCAAGGAGAAGATGGTACGCCCCTTCCACGTGGCAGACTCGGTGAGGGCGGATGCCGAACGCTGGGCAGCCCAGTGCTACGACGGGCAGTTTGTGGGCGACCTGCTGGCCCGCAACGGCTATGTGGTGCTGGCCATCGACGCCCTCTACTGGGGCGAACGGGGACGCAAGGAGGGCGTGGACTACGACGGGCAGCAGGCACTGGCGTCCAACTTCCTGCAAATGGGCAGTTCGTGGGCCTCGTTCATCCATGCCGACGACCTGCGCAGCGCCGAGTTTCTGGCCTCGCTGCCCTTTGTGGACAAGGGGCGCGTGGGGTGCCTGGGCTTCTCGATGGGCGCCTACCGCTCGTGGATGCTGGCCGCGCTGAGCGATGCCGTCCGGGCCTCGGCCTCGGTCTGCTGGATGAACACCACCGAACAGCTGATGACGCTGACCAACAACCAGAACAAGGGCGGCTCGGCCTTCTCCATGATAGTCCCCGGCCTGCGCCGCTACCTGGACTATCCGCACACGGCCTCCATCGCCTGCCCCAAGCCGACACTGTTCTTCAACGGCACGCACGACAAACTCTTCCCCGTAGAGGGTGTGGAGGATGCCTACCGCGAGATGAGGGACGTCTGGCAAAGCCAGGGAGCCGGCGAGAGGCTGGTGACCCGCCTCTGGGACGAGAAGCACTTCTTCAACCGCCAGATGCAGCAGCAGGTGCTGGAGTTCTTCGGGAAATGGTTGGAATAGCCTGCCGGACATTCTGAAATTCCAAGCCGCCGAAGATAACGGACAAGACAGGAGTGCTACGGAAAACCGCACGGGGGTGCCGCATCTTCATGCCCCCGGCACAGAGCATTCCCGCCTTAGACAAATGCACACCCGAAGCAAAAATCGCTTGCAAAAAGTCAGACAAAAGAGCGTTTCGCTGACACAGGTTTCTTGCGGAAGTCACGAAATAGAGGTGGAAAGGACACTTCCGGGCAGGATAGAGCGTCCGCCGTGCAAGCTCCGTCCACCCACCGTGCTTGCTTCGTCCGCGCAGATTGCTTGTGCAGAGCGTGCAGAATGCTTGCCGGAAACGGGCAAATTGCTTGTCCGGAGGACCGGAAAGCCTTGTTCCGGCCTCCCGGAAGGGTAGCCGGCTCCTCCCAAGTGGCATTTGGAAGCTGTAAAGAGGGCATTTTCCGCCCTCGGAAGCCGTTATTTTTTCTCTTTCAAATGTAAGGATTTCGCTATCCTCCTGCCATGCTGGCGGTTACGGATTTTCGCTTCCGTTTTTTCGTGCAAGCCGAAGGGAAGGCCGAAAAAACGGATTCTCGCGCATCCGAAAAGTCAAAGTGTCAGAATGTAAAGCGGGAATTTCGCCATCGGCACGCTAAAGCAGATGCCTGCCAAGCCCGGGCAATCCGGATTGAAAACCGGAGGAGCCGGACCTGAACCCAATCTGCGCCGGCGTTGCCCCGTATCCGGAAAAGACCCCGAACAACTTCCGGCCGCTCCCCCAACCTGTTTACGGCTCTATCAGGTGCGCCTTGATCCACTCCAGGTGGCCGCGCTCCGTCTCTTCGGACGTCCAGTGCTCGTTGACGGGGGTTATCAGTGCTTCCTTGGGACCCTCCAGGAGGTTGTAGACGATGTAGCTGGTAGTGGGCGGACAAACGTCGTCGTTGTAGCCCCAAGTCATGCGGACGGGCACCCGGATGCGGCGGGCAAAGTTCACCACGTCGTAGTAGGCCATGGTCTGCAGCTTGTCAGCCGTGTCCATGCCCTCCGTGCGGAAAAAGTGCGGATAGCCGCCTGCCCGCCCGGCCCGGTAGCCCGCCATGTCGCTGAGGGCGGGATGATTGGCCACGCAGGCGGTGACGCGCTTGTCCAGCCCCGCCGTCACCAGGGCCAAGGCTCCGCCCTGGCTGCCGCCCTGCACAATGACGTTGCGGCCGTCCCACTCGGGCAGCGAGGTCAGCAGGTCGACGGCACGCACGCAGGCCAGGTAGACACGCTTCATGTAGTAGTGGTCGCGGTTGTCCAGCCCGTTGGTCAGGTAGCCGTTCTCGCGGCCGTTGAAGGCCGCGCTGATTTCCCGGAAAGCCTCTTCGGACATCGTGGGGTCGAGGCCGTGGATTTCCATCTCGAAGCGGATGCAGCCCTCTTCGGCATAGTACTTGTGGCGCAGGGGTTCCTTGATGGTCTTGATGCCTGCCCCCGGCGGACAGAGCACGACGGGACACGAGCCCGGCTGCGCCCCCCGCGGATAGAACAGGTAGCCGTAGACGGCCTGCCCGCGGCTGTTCAGCTGCAGCTTCACCAGGTAGCACTCCACCCGGTCGGTGCAGTATTCCTCGGCCCGTGTACGGGTGTATTTCAGGGGGAAGCGGGCCTGCTCGTCCAGGCACGTCTGCCAGAAAGCGGCAAAGCCGGCAGGCTCCTGGGTATAGGGCCGCAGCTGCTCGGGCGAGAAGCCCACCTTCACGTGGTGCTTGTAGGTCTTTCCGTCCAGGCTCACCTTCAGGCGGCAGTCGCGGAAGCCGGGCTGTTTCATCGTGCCCAGCGCAATCCGTGCCCGCCCGTCCTTCAGCACCACGCTGCCGCAGGTGTCGGCGGGCATCAGGTCGTTCCCTATCTCGTAGTCCACCGTCAGCCCGTCCTGCGGGATGCCGTAGCGGTAGAGCTGCACTTCAATCTGTGCCTGCTGGCCCGTGCGGTACAGCCAGTCGGCGTGGTCGGGCACCGTCACCCACAGCACGTCGCTGCGATAAGGATAGTTCTCTGCCCGCAAGGGAAGCAGGACAGTGCACAAGGCAAGGAAGAAGAAAAAATAGTGTTTCATGGTTCCATTCATCGTTTGAGGTTCAACAATATATTGCCGTTCTCCACAGGGTTCCAGCCGTCGGCGCCCGCCAGGACTTCTTGCATGGAGTAGCCCTCCAGGTCTTTCAGCTGGCGGGAGAAGGGGGCGCGCTTTTCGGGAGCCGCCCCGGCGCCGGTGCTGCCATACTCGGCATAGAACACGGTGCGTTCGGCCTCCTTCTTGCCCCAGTTGTGCCAGCCCGCAGGCACGATGTGACCGCCCAGATGGCAGCGGACAAAGACCGCCCGCGCATAGGGCCGCCAGGGACGGGAAAGGTAGACTTGCGACACGCCCTCGTCGGCCGTCAGGCGGCAGTCGTAGAATACGTAGCCGTAGGGCTGCCCCTCGTCGGTAGAGGGGGCGGTCACGTAGCCCTTGCCTTTGCTGTGGATGTGGCAGCGGTTGAACACGGCCGTCGACCAGCCGAAGATGAAGTCCACCGTGCCCTCCACGTAGCAGTCCTCGTAGTACTGGCGGCAGCCCTTGCCGTAGGTGTAGAGAGTGTCCTGGAAGCCCAGGAAGCGGCAGTGCTTGAAGTAGGCGCGGTCGGCACTGACAAAGCAGGCCACAGCCTGGCCTACGGGCCCCGCGGTATTCTCGAAAGTGAGGTTCTCGGCATAGAAGTCGGGGGCGTAGATGTAACACGAGGCGGAGCCGGACGTGCCGGTGTTCTCGCCGAAGCGGTTCGGCTTGGAGGCATAGTCGTCGAAAGAAATCACGGCGCCCTCCTGCCCGATGAGCGAGAGGTTGATTTTGCTTTCGGGTATCACCACCTTCTCCTTGTACACGCCGCGGCGCACCAGGATGGTGGTGCGCACGTTCTTGCGGAAGTCGGGAACGGCGTCGATGGCCTCCTGCACGGTGAAGAAGTCGCCGCTGCCATCCTGCGCCACCACGAAGTCGTAGTGACGGACGTAAGGCGCCAGTGCGGGCACGGCCTGGGCTATGGCATCCACCGTCAGTCCCGCAACGACGCGCGCACCGTAGATATTGAGGTGTGTGTTGTCCTCCCGTCCCTTGGGCATGGCGGGCACCGTGTTGGCGGGCACCCACATGTAGAGTTTCTTCGACTCCACAGGGCCCAGGCCTTCCACCAGCTCGTGGGTGATGCGGTTCATGTCCACAAAGGGCACGTCCAACTCGCGCGCCACGTTGCGGGGCGAGTCGAGGTAGGATCCGTGCGTGTCTATCAGCCGGTCGCCCTCCTGCGGATGCTCGGCGCGTGCCTCGTGCTTGGCGTCGGGGTTCACGCCGCGGCGGATGTCGTCCTGGCTGATGGCGGCGGCAATGGCGCTGCCGTCGGCCGTACCGAAGTTGCGCCGCACGATGGAGTTGAACAGGACGGGGATGCCCCCTTTGGCACGGGCTTCGTTGACAAAGCGCTTCAGGTTGGCATCGAACGAACCTCCCCCGGCATCGGTGTGCCGCTTGGGGTCGGTCTTCTCGTCGTTGTGGCCGAACTGGATGAAAACATAGTCGCCCTTCTTTATCAGGGAGAGCACCTTGTCCCAGCGGCCTTCGTCGATGAAGCTCCTGGTGCTGCGCCCGTTCACGGCATGGTTGTCCACACGCACCTCTTCGGAGAGGAAGCCGGGCAGCATCTGTCCCCAGCCCCGCTCGGGGTTTCCTCCCGTCAGGTCCTTGTCGGCCATGGTAGAGTCGCCAATCATAAAAATGGTAATCACAGGCTTGTCCGCCTTGAAGGAGGAAAGGAGCAGCAGAAGCCCCACAAGCACAATCAGTTTCTGTTTCATGTTTTTCATCTATATCGAATTACGGGGAAGCCTACCCTCCCTCTCCAAAACCTCATACCTAATGCCTCACACCTAATGCCTGATTCCTCCTCCACTTGGAGCAAGCCTCGAACAAGTAGTCCCAGTCGTCATAGCGGGCGGCTTCGGCGGCGGTCAGCCTTACGGCCCACTTCACGCGCCGCGTCGTGTCGGCCCCTTCGCCCGTATTGCCATACTCCGCATAGCGGGCAGTCTTTTCATTCTCCGCATTACGCCAGTTGTCCCAGCCCTGCGGGCAGATGTGACTTCCCATCTCGCAACCGATGAAGACGGTGGCCGCATACGGTCGCCACGGGCGCCCCAGATAGACCTTGTCCACCCCGGCAGCGGCCGTCAGCCTGCACCCCCTGAACACATAGCCCACCGGCACGTCGGCCGGCGTAGAGGCTGCCGTGATATAGGAGTTGCGTTTGCTGTGGAGGGTGCAGCCCTCGAACAGGGCCGTGGAGGGACCGAAGATGAAGTCGGTAGTGCCCTCGATGTAGCAGTTCTTGAAGTAGAGCCGCGTGCCGGCCACGCCCGTATAGACGGTGTCCTGATTGCCCAGGAAGCGGCAGTTGATGAAGACCAGGCGGTCGCCCTCGGTGTGCAGTGCCACGGCCTGCCCCAAGGGGGCCGCGTTGTTTTCGATTGTCAGGTTGCGGAAGGTGATGTCGTTCCCTTCCACCTTGAACGTATAGGTGCGGAACGTGCCCATGCGGTTGATGTTGGCGTGGTCGTCGTAGGTGATGACGGTCTTTTCGGCATCCTCGCCCACAAACTCCACGTTTTGCAGCCACGAGGGCAACACGACTTTCTCTTTATAAAGGCCGTTCCTGACCAGCACCGTCACCCGATAGTCCATGAAGGCACGAATGCCCTCCATGGCTTCGGTCAGCGTGCGGTAGTCGCCCGTGCCGTCGCGGGCCACCACCAGCGTGTCCTTCCACTGCCCCGCAGCCGGCAGGAGGCAGGCCCAGAGCAGGAGGCAGGCTAACAAGCCCTTCCTGCGGACAGTTTTTCCCATAGCCTTGCCTTATTTGACGGTTTTCTTCACGTCCTGAAGACGCTCCCACTCCAGACTGGCCAGGATGAAGGGACCCACGGCCTTGGCATCGTTGTCGCGGATGGTCTCGTTGATGTAATAGTCGTAGTCGCCCGAACGGTAGTTCTTTCCGCCCAACCCGGCCACGGCACAGGCCTGCGTGATGCTCACCAGCCCGTCCTTGTCCACCCGAATGAACTCTTTCAGGATGCCTTTATAACCTTTCACGGCCACGTCCAGATAAGAAGGGTCGATGTAGCCCTTGCGCACGCCCTTGAACAGCGCATAGACAAACATTGCCGAACAGGAGGATTCCAGATAGTTCCCTTTAGCGCCGCTCTTGTCGAGCACTTGATACCAGACACCCGTCCTGGCATCCTGCAGGCGCTTCACCTGCGCGGCTATATTATTGAAGATAACCAGCATGGAATCGCGCCCCGCCTCGTGCTTGGGTATGAAGTCGAGCGCATCGACAAAGGCCATGGCATACCAGCCCAGCGCACGTCCCCAGCAATGCTGCGACTGACCGGTCACGGGGTCGGCCCAGCGCTCCTTGCGGCTTACGTCGCAGGCGTGGCGATACAGCCCGTTGGAGGAGTCGTAGGTGTGGCGGGCTGCCATGAGGAACTGGTTGACCACATCGGCATAGGCCTCCACCTGGTTGTTGCGGAAAGCGTATTCGGCATAGAAGGGCGCCCCCATATAGACGCCGTCCAGCCACACCTGGTTGGGATAGACTTTCTTGTGCCAGAAGCCGCCGTCGGCATTGCGCGGATGGCCGTCGAACTGACTGCGCATCAGGTCGATGGCTTTCTTGTATTTCTCGTCCTTGGTCTGCTCGTAGATGCGGAACAGGAACTTGCCCGAATTCACACGGTCCAGACTGTACTCCTCGCGCTTGTACATCTTGATGGTGCCGTCGGCATTCACCATCGTATCGGCATAGGCCAGCGCATAATCATAGAACTTCTTGTCGCCATAACGGTCGTAGACATCGAGCATGGACTGCAATTCCAGCCCGTGACAATAGTCCCACTTCAGCTTCGGCTGAAAATCCAACTGCCACGACTCGGGCCAGCGCACCATTTCCGACTCAGCCATGCGTACCGACCAGGGATTGTCGCAGCTCACGCGTTGGGCACCTGCCTCCGTCGAAAGAAAAGCCAGTACAGCCAGCAAGATAACCTTACAAAAAATGTACATTTTCATGAGATAATTTCTTATTTGTATTAGACCTTAATTTTATGCAACAAAAATAGCGGTTTAGCCCGAAAAGCACGTGCATTTTTCAATGAAGTAGGTGTATTAATTGGTTTTCGTGTACGAGAACGAGCGTTTTCGTGTACGAAAACGAGGATATTTCGTACACAATATCATAAAAATGTGCCAAAAACGTCCACATTACTAATATTTATGATTTTTGCATTTGATTAATTGGCGAAAAGGTCTTATTTTTGGCACGGCTTTCAAGGCATACTATGAGATAAAACATTATCAATTACATAAACTAAATCACAAGAGAATGGAACAAGTTTTCGGTTACATCATCAGCCTGGGAGCAGCAGTGATGATGCCTATTATCTTTACAATTTTGGGCGTATGCATCGGCATCAAGTTCAGCAAGGCCTTCAAGAGCGGTCTGCTGGTGGGTGTCGGTTTCGTCGGGCTTTCAATTGTCACCGCTTTGCTGACCAGCAGCCTGGGCCCCGCACTGAATAAAGTAGTGGAAATCTACGGCCTCCAACTGAAAGTATTCGACATGGGCTGGCCTGCAGCCGCCTCCGTAGCCTATAACACCTCGGTAGGCGCCTTCATCATCCCTGTCTGCCTGGGCGTCAATATCCTGATGCTGCTCACCAAGACCACCCGTACCGTAAACATCGACTTGTGGAACTACTGGCACTTTGCCTTCATCGGAGCCGTAGTTTACTTTGCCAGCGACAGCATCTGGTGGGGTTTCTTTGCCGCCATCATCTGCTACATCATCACCCTGATTGCCGCCGACTATACCGCCAAGAAGTTCCAGTCTTTCTACGCCAACATGGAAGGCATCTCCATCCCGCAACCGTTCTGCGCCGGATTCATCCCTTTCGCCGTCATCATCAACAAGCTGCTGGACAAGATTCCCGGCTTCGACAAACTCTACATTGACGCCGAAGGCATGAAGAAAAAGTTCGGTCTGCTGGGCGAACCCCTGTTCCTCGGCGTGCTGATTGGCTGCGGCATTGCAGCCCTTTCATGCAAGGACAGTAAAGAACTGGTAGACAGAATACCCTACATATTGGAACTGGGCATCAAGATGGGTGCGGTCATGGAACTGATTCCGCGCATCACGGCTCTGTTCATCGAAGGGTTGAAACCCATCTCGGACGCAACGCGCGAAATGATTGCCCGCAAATTCAAAGGTGCCGTAGGACTGAACATCGGCATGAGCCCCGCACTGGTCATCGGCCACCCCACTACGCTGGTGGTTTCCCTGCTGCTCATCCCCGTAACCCTCCTGCTGGCCGTTATCCTTCCCGGCAACGAGTTCCTGCCGCTGGCATCGCTGGCGGGCATGTTCTACCTGTTCCCGCTGGTACTGCCCATCACCAAAGGCAATGTGCTCAAGTCGTTCATCATCGGCCTGGTAGCCCTTACGGTGGGCCTCTACTTCGTGACCGACCTGGCCCCCTACTTCACCAAGGCCGCCCACGACGCCTACGCCATGACCGAAGCCAAGGGAAGCCCCGACGGCGCGCTGAAGATACCCGACGGCTTTGAAGGCGGTGCCCTGGACTTCGCCTCCAGCCTGTTCTCGTGGTCCATCTTCCACCTGACGTACACCTTTAAATATATCGGCTCTGCCATTCTGGTGGCATTCACGCTGTTCCTGATGATCTGGAACCGCCGCGCCATCCTCAAATTCCAGAGAAAAGCAGCCGAAGCAAGCGAAAACAAATAAAAAAACCAATAAAACAAGAGCATTATGAAAAGATTAGCATTCGCATTTATGCTGGGAGCAGCTGCCATTGCAGCCAATGCCCAAATGAACTACAAAGTGCAGACAGCCTGTCATCCCGACGACGTGAAGCACTACGACACCGAGCGCCTGCGCAACTCCTTCATCATGGAGAAGGTTATGGCACCGGACGAAATCAACCTCACCTATACCCTCTACGACCGCCTCATCTACGGTGGCGTGATGCCCGTCAACAAAGTGCTGAAGCTGGAAACCTTCCGCGAACTGGGTCCCGAAATCACCTACTTCCTAGAGCGCCGCGAACTGGGCGTCATCAACATTGGAGGCGACGGTGTAGTGACGGTAGACGGCAAGGAATATCCGATGAAATATAAAGAAGCCCTCTACGTGGGTTGCGGCAACAAGGAAGTGACCTTCAAGAGCAACGACGCCACCAAGCCTGCCAAGTTCTACATCAACTCGGCTCCCGCCTACAAGCAATTCGTTACCCAGCTGATCACCACCGACGCCAAGGCACAGAAGGCCGAACCCAAGAAATATGCGCTGGCCATCTCAGACCACTACGGCAAAATGGAAGACAGCAACGACCGCGTAGTGAACCAGCTCATCGTGAAGGACGTGCTGGAAAGAGTGAAGAACGGCGGTACCAACCAGCTGCAGATGGGGCTCACCGAACTGGCTCCGGGTTCCGTTTGGAACACCATGCCTGCCCACACCCACACACGCCGCATGGAAGCCTACTTCTACTTCAACGTTGAAGAAGGAAACGCCATCTGCCACCTGATGGGACAGCCGCAGGAAGAACGCCTGCTCTGGCTGCACAACGAACAGGCCGTTACCTCCCCCGAGTGGAGCATCCACGCAGCTGCCGGAACACGCAACTATACCTTCATCTGGGGTATGGCAGGCGAGAACCTGAAATACAGCGACAAGGACGAAATCAAATATACGGATATGAAATGACAACCGGATAACGGAAAGAGCGGGCATGAATGCAACATTCATAGCCCGCTTTTATCATTTAATCCATAGATTACACCAAAAAATACACCAACAAAGCAGCCCTATCGCTTATCTTTGTAACGCTAAACAAAATTAAATCTACTATCATGACCAATCTTCAGAACGCGACGGCCAAAATGACCAACTACCGTTGGACCATCTGTGCCATGCTCTTTTTCGCGACAACCGTCAACTATCTGGACCGTCAGGTCCTCTCCCTCACGTGGAAAGACTTCATCGCCCCCGAGTTCCACTGGACCGACGCCCACTACGGAGACATCACCGCCATCTTCTCACTGGTATATGCCGTGGCCAACCTGTTTGCAGGCCGGTTCATAGACTGGATGGGCACCAAGAAAGGCTATCTGTGGTCCATCTTCATCTGGTCGCTCGGCGCCTGCCTCCATGCCGTCTGCGGCTGGGCCACCGAACACGTGGTAGGCATCCACAATGCCGCCGAAATGATTGCCGCCACCGGCGCGACGGCCGCCACCATCGCCATCACCAGCGTCTACTTCTTCATTGCCGCACGCATCGTGCTGAGCATCGGCGAAGCGGGCAACTTCCCCGCCGCCATCAAGGTGACCGCCGAATACTTCCCCAAGAAAGACCGCGCATTCGCCACCTCCATCTTCAACGCCGGCTCCATCGTGGGCGCCCTCGTGGCCCCCGTCACCATTCCGTCCATGGCCCGGTACTTCCAGAGCATCGGCATCGGCAACGGCTGGGAAATGGCCTTCATCGTCATCGGTGCGCTGGGCTTCGTCTGGATGGGCGTATGGGTATTCGCCTACAAGAAGCCCGAAGGCAATCCGCACGTGAACGCAGCCGAACTGGCCTACATCAATCTGGACAAACAAGGAGGACAGGCCAACGGCACACAGAACGCCGCAAACGTCAAGGAAGAAAGAAAGATGAGCCTCTGGGAATGCCTGAAGTATCCGCAGGCATGGGCCGTGGCAGTGGGCAAGTTCATGACCGACGGCGTCTGGTGGTTCTTCCTCTTCTGGACACCCGCCTACATCTCCGACGTCTACGGCTTCTCCTCGGACAGCGGAACGGCACAGCTGCTGATATTCGTGCTCTACGCCATCACCATGCTGTCCATCTACGGCGGCAAGCTGCCCACCATCATCATCAACAAGACGGGCATGAACCCCTACGCGGCCCGCATGCGCGCCATGTTCATCTTCGCCCTCTTCCCGCTGCTGGCCCTGTTCGCACAGCCGCTGGGCGAGTACTCCTACTGGTTCCCCATCATCATCATCGGCATAGCCGGCGCCGCCCATCAGTCCTGGTCGGCCAACATCTACTCCGTGGGCAGTGACATGTTCCCCAACAGTGCCGTAGCCACCATCATCGGCCTGGGCGGCATGGCAGGCGGCATCGGCTCCTACCTCATCAACAAAGGCTCGGGCATGCTCTTCACCTACGCCGCCGGCACCACCATCGTGGACGGTCAGGAGGTGGAAATGACCAAAGCCCTGCTGGCACAAGGCGCCGAGTTCGCCCGTCCCGCCATGGAGTTCATGGGCTTCGAGGGCAAACCCGCAGGCTACTTCATCATCTTCTGCATCTGTGCCGTGGCTTACCTCATCGGCTGGTGCATCATGAAGATTCTGGTTCCGAAGTACAAACCCATCGTAGTGGACTGACCCGCTCCGCCGGGAAACAGATAAGGGACTGAGACTGAATCCCCGGTCCGATGTGAAAAGGGTGTGTCTGACGCAAAAGCGAGCAGACACACCCTTTTCCTTTATATTCAGCTTCCGCCGGAAGGACGCGCAGCATCCATGCTTACAGCGGGGTGAGGACAGCCTTCCGACGCTCCGAGGCAGACAGCCGCATCCTGTTCATTGGATGCCCGTATGGTCGGCAGACGATGCTTGCATGGTCCACGGACGACGCTTGCACGGTCCACGGACGATGCTTGCATGGTGCGCGGACGATGCCTGCATGGTGCGCGGACGATGCCTGCATGGTCCGAAAGAGGCGCCGCAACCGTCAGACGGGCTTCTCCTCCTCCTGCTTCCGGCTGGCAAATTCGCCCGGTTTCATACCAAACTGTTTCTGGAAACACTTGGCAAAGTAGGAAGGCGTGTTGAAGCCTACCATGTAACAGATTTCGTTGATGCGGTACTTGTTCTCGGCCAGCAGTGCCGCCGCCTTCTTCAGGCGGATGACCTGAATCAGCTCATTGGGAGTGATGTTGGCCAATACCTTGACTTTGCTGAACAGCCCGGAACGGCTTACTCCCATCTGTTCGGCCAGGAAGTCGACCGTCAGTTCCGGATTGGAGAAGTTTTCCTCGATAACCGCATTGATACGGGTCAGGAACTCGTTGTCCACCGTATTGTTGGCAATGCTGTTCAGCGGCACCAGCGGCATCTTCGAGAACTTCTGCCTCAAGAGGTTGCGCAGCTCCAGCAGGTTGTCTATGCAGGCCATCAGATATTGCACCGAGAAAGGTTTCTCGATATAGGCATCCGCTCCGCAGTCCATGCCGGCCACTTTCGAGTTGGTATCGGTGCGGGCCGTCAGCAGGATGAACGGGATGTGGCTGGTTGCCCAGTTGGCACGCACGGCCCGGCACAGTTCGATGCCGTTCATGCGGGGCATCATCCAGTCGCATACAATCAGCGAAATGTCATTCTTGCCAATCACTTCCTGCGCCTCCACCCCGTCTTCGGCTTTCAGCACAGTGTACTTGTCGGTGAAACTGCTCGAAAGGAAGTCGAGCATCTCGCGGTTGTCGTCCACAATCAGCATCACAGGCTTTCCGGAGGCCTGTTCCTTCGGCTGCACCTCTTCTTCGCTCACGGCAGGTTCCTTCGGCTCTTCGGCCGGCCGGTCCTGGCGAGAAGCGGCCTCGGCATGTTCCGTGGGCAGGATGACACTGAAGACGGAACCCTCATTGACCTCGGACTGCACTTCTATCCGTCCGTTGTGCAGGTCGACGATGCTCTTCACAATGCTCAGCCCGATGCCCGTGGCCGGCTTGTTCTCCATTGCCTGATAGAAGGGGTTGAATATCTTTTTCTGCTCCTCCTTGCTGATGCCGATGCCGTTGTCGGCCACGCGGATGGTGAACGTATGCCCGTCGGGAGCCAGGCTGCACGATACCGTCACCTCGTCCTTCGTATACTTGCTGGCATTGGTCAGCAGGTTGCTCACCACCTTGGTGATGGCCTCGTAGTCAATCATGGCCGTAAATCCTTCGTCCGGACACTCCAGCTTCAGCGTGGCGCCATACTGGGTGATGAAAGGCGTAAACCGCTCGCAAACCGACTTGAGCAGCTGATAGATGTTCTGCTCGGAATACTTCAGCTTCATGCCCTGCTGCTCCACTTTACGGAAATCCAACAGCTGATTGACCAGGAAAAGCAGCCGCTGGCTGTTGCGGTCTATCACATTCAGGTCGTTGCGCACGGATTCGGGCAGCGCCACCTGTGCCTTCAGCACTTTCTCCAGCGGGCCGATAATCAGCGAGACCGGCGTGCGTATCTCGTGGGCTATCATGGTAAAGAACTGTATCTTTGCCTCGTGCATTTCCTTTTCCTTATTACCTGAGTTTTGGATAAGAAATGTGCCTGAAAATTAGTTAGAATGCTCAATTATATGTATCTTTATAGTGTGAAAATCAAAACGATAGCATATAATTAT
>NZ_CASFWU010000016.1 GCF_949298305.1 uncultured Bacteroides sp.
ACAATATCTGCATGCACCCATTTCTGCTGTTCCATACCTGGAGCCGATTTGGCTGCATCAAGCAACTGGTTAACCAGCCCGAGCAGACTGCGGCTTTGTCTGATAATGGTATCCAGATAATCGTCCACATCTTTTTTCCCCAACTCCTGTTTTTTCAACTGTTCGGCTAAGCCTATGACGACAGTAAGTGGAGTTCGGAATTCATGAGTGACATTGGTAAAGAAAGTACTTCTCATCTGAATCGTACGTTTCAGTTGCCGGTTAGTTCGGAGACGTATGCGCTGAATATATAGTAGCAGCAGAATAATAGTTATAGCCAATATAGCAAACAACACACTACCTATAAGAATTGTTTTTTTGGACTTCTGCTCTGCTCGATAAGCATTTCGAGCCACATTGACAGTTTTCTGTGCTTTATTCCTCTCATACTTCATCTGTAAGTTCAGCGTATTGTTTTTGTTTTTCTCGTTCATTACGCTATCCGTATATGCTAAACTTTTTTCGTAATGGCTGATGGCTTCTTTAAAGTTTCCGGCCTGTTGACAAGATAGAGACTTCAACCTGTATATTTCAGACAAATGTTCGGGTGAGTGGATATTCAGTGCTTCCTGTTCACTTCTTTCGATATAAGGTTCGGCTTTCCCGCGCAGATTCTGCAATAAATACACACGTGCAATGGCAATGTGTGCTTCCAGCCAGTGCCACCGATCTGAATTTTCTTCCATAAGTTGGCCCGAACTTTGGTAATGTTCCAAAGCTTCTTTCCATTTTTTTTGTTTTTCCGCCATACGTCCGAGGTGATTATGGCAAAGAGCAATACCTAAGTTGGATTGAGCCAAACGATTGAGTTTCATGGATTCCTGGTAATAGATGTAGGCCTTTGCTGTTTCTCCTTTCGTTTCCAGTATACTCCCAATGTTGGCATAATTGATGGCTTGTCCCAAATAGCTGCCCAATTTCTTTTCTCCTTCGAGTGCCTTGTTGAAAGCCTGCATGGCAATTTCAGCATTGCCCAGTGTCAGATGAATGTTGCCAATACCGTTGAGCGAAACAACCTTATTTTTTTTCGCTATACCCGATAACGTATCGCTCCAGTTTTCGCAATAGCGCAATGCGGTATAATGGTTGTTCGATGCCTCATCCAAAATCCCCATACGTCTGAAGTTTGTGCCTAAATTATTATATGCCTGAATGATTTCGTTAGTGTCTTGCGCCTCCAAAGCATATTCCAAACTTTTATAATGGGCATCCAAAGCTTCCCTGAAGCGGGACTTATCTCGCAATTCCTTTCCTTTTATTTTATAAGCGACACTAAGGGCATAATTGTTCTTCCCATGCTGACGGATGAAACAATCAAGCGAATCAGCTTTAGCCATCCGTTTTGCCTGTTTTTCTATTTCCCGCTTTTCTGCATCAATACCAGTTCCTTCATTTACAGATGGAACACAGCTTACCATAATTAGTAATACACTTAATATTTGTATTATAAAACGCTGCATAGGAGTGATTCAATTACTTTTTGTTGCAATAATCAAAAGGGTAACTGTTATGAATGCAAAAATAGCCAAATTTAACAAGACGAAAAAGGTTTTGAGTGTTAAAGACAATACTAACATGGCTTATCGCTTTGTTTGGTCGCGTTAGTCTTGGCAACCAGCTCCAGCTTTAATTTTCCAAACGAATTCTCATCCTCAAAAATGCACTTCATTTAAAACCCAGCGAAAGCTGTCCGTCACCCTGCAGATTAAAATTCAGGTAGATTAAATGGTTCTGAACCAGAATCGGCGGGAAAATCAAGGCTCCCTGCGGAACCCTTGTGAGAGGCGTTGCTTCTTCATCCGACTTTGTATGGCGGAAAGACAAGATCGAGTGCATCCCTGTGTGTAGTTTTCCTGTCCGGAGGGGTATGCCAGCCGAGTACGGATAAGGCGTAAAAAACTTGCAAAAAGTTCGGATATGCAAGATTTTGCCGACACAAGCTTTCTGCAAAAAACTCGAAATAGAGGCCGGAAAAGCACTTTCGGGCTGCCGGAAGCGGCCGCCGTGCAAGCTCCGTCCGTCCACCGTGCTTGCTCCGTCCTCGCAGATTGCTTGTGCGGAGCGGGCAGAATGCTTGTACGGAGCGGGCAAAATGCTTGTACGGAGCGCCAAAAAGCCTTGTTACGACCTCCCGGAAGGGTAGCCGGCTCCTTCAAAGTGGCTTCCGGAAGCCGGGAAGTGTGCATTTCCCGCCCCCGGAGACCACTTTTTTCTCTCTTTCAAATGTAAGGATTTCGCTATCCACCTGCCATGCAAACGGTTACAGGTTTTCACTTCCGTTTTTCCGTGCAAGCCGGACGGAAGGCCGAAAAAAACGGATTCTCAGGCATCAGGAAAGTCAAAGTGTCAAAATGTAAAGAGAGGAATTCACAAGCAATACGGAATAACTCGGGGTGATTTCCCGACAGGCGGGATGACAAAGCAATGAAGCCGCAAGGAGAAAAGAAGCCCCCTCCAACTCCTGCAAGAGGGTGTGTCAAAACAAAGGTATCTGAAACTCTCCTCCTTCAGGAAGGAGGAGTACCCGAAGGGGGAAGTGGTAGGTGGAAACATAAGGTGTTGATATACAAGATGTCGTAAGACCTACCACCCCGCCCGTTGGGCACCCCTCCTTCCTGAAGGAGGGGAGTCAGATACCATCACTTAATTTTGATACACCTCCTGGATCAATACTTCAACACCTTGGCGGCCACCGTCTTGTAGACAGGCATCGTCATGCCGATGGAAGCGCCGATGTAGGTGGGGTCGCATACGGTGTACTTCTGTCCGCCCACCATCAGGTAGTCGCCGCCCACGTTGCTGTTGAAGCGCACGGCTGTGGCGATGTGGTCGGGATAGTCGAGCAGCACCACGTCGAGGCCCAGCAGGTTGCGCACCAGGTAGGAGTAGAGAATGGAACGGTCCTCGCAGTCGCAATAGGGGTAGTAGAACAGTTCTTCGACAAAGAAAGGTTTCTCGTAGCCGAATTGGTCGCCGTCCGTGGCATACTGGAAGCCCGTCTGCACGAAGTTTATCAGGAGGTTGGCCGCATCGGCCTCGCTCTTTCCCTTCACGAGGGGAGCCAGCGAAGAGAGCAACGTATGGGCCACTTCCTCGTTGACAGGCGCATTGACATAGACGCTGTAGTCACACTGCGGATAGCTCTTGTAGAAATCCATCAGCGCCTTCGGTACTTCGACCGTCACTTTGGCCGCGCTGCCCTTGGCCTGATGCGTGGAGGAAGCTGTCGCTCCCTCGAAGGCGGGCGCTTCCTGAAGGGCCATCTGAAGGCTGTTCTTGGCGCTCGGAGCATCCTTCTGGCACATGTAGAAGGCGCAGGGCTGGTTGCCGTTGATGTTGTAGTAGGTCAGTCCGCCCTGTTGCATGTACGGATGTCCGTATATCTGGCAGTCGGTGGCCACAAAGAGCAGCATCTTGTTTTCGTCGGCCTTGCGGGCCATCTTGGCCTTGTAGCCCATCTCGTTGAGCAGGAACTGCTGCATCACCACGCTTTCGTTGGCGTTGGAGCAATAGGCGTCGGCCACCGTGCGCAGCAGGGTGAACACGCCCCAGTCGTTCAGCGACAGGTCGGAAGCTATCTGGCGGCAGTCCTTCAGCAGGTTCTTGTAGTCGGTGGCGTACATGCCCTCGTAGGCGTCGGCCACATCGTTCTCCTTCAGGCTGTTCAAGCGGCATTTCCCTTTCAGTCCGTTGGGCAGGTAGTAGGCCTGCGTGCCGTAGACAATCTTGCTTCGGTCTGCTCCTCCGGCATAGAGGGGCTCTTTCCGGGCCGGCTTTGCGGCGGGAGTGACGGGCTTGGGTGCCGGCGCAGGTTTCACCTCCACGGGGCGTTCGGGTTCCTTCGCGGGCTTCTGCTCCACAGGTTCCACTTCCACCACGGGTTTCTTCTCGGGCTGGACTGCCGGCTTTTCCTCGGCCACGGGTTTCTTCACGGGCTGCGCCACCGGCTTCTCCTCGGCCACGGGTTTCTTTTCAGGCTGTACCACGGGTTTCTCTTCGGCCACGGGTTTCTTTTCGGGTTCCACCGCCGGTTTCTTTCCGGGCTTCTCCTCGACCACAATCACTGTCGGTTTCTTTTTCTTCTTCACGATGACCGTAGGCTCGTCGAAGGTGATGTCTTCCACATCGTTTACTTTCACCACGGGTTTCTGCTTGCCTTCCTCGGTGGACAGGTCAAGAATCTCCTCGATGGTGAGGCACACGGGCTTTTCGTCCTTGGGGGCCTTCTTTTCATCGTAGACAACGGGCTTCACGGGCTCGGGCTTCGTCCGTTTTTCCACCGGTTTTTCGGCCTCAAATTCCTTCCAGGGGTCTCGCATGAAGTTGATGAATTCCTGGTTGGCATCGTCCAGAAACTTGTCGAAGTCAGCCAGTTGTTCCTCCATGAAACTGGAGAAGTCGTCTTTCTTCTCTTGCGCCGTAGCCGGCAGCGCGAGCAAAAGCCCCGCCGCAAAAAGTCCAATCTTCTTCATGGTCGCAATATATTTTAAAGTGTATATAAAAAAAGAGGTTATGCCTGCAGGCGCTTGTGCCGCAGGACATAACCTTATAAATCAACTGGTTTTATTCTTCAGCTTCTACGGGTTCACCGATGAACTCTTCCACCTGCTGCGACAGGTTGCCCAGGGCAGCCTGCTTTTTGGCTTCCTGTGCGGCTTCTTCGCGGGCCTTCTTGGCAGCCGATTCGTCGATGGACATGAATACGTTGAATTCCTTGGTACCGTTGCCCAGGTCTCTTACCAGCACGAAGTGTTGCTTTACCAGCGCGCCAATCTTGGCGTTGACCCCCGACTCGTAAGCCGCGCCGAACTTATCTATTTCCTCTTCGGAAGCGCCGGTAGAAGAGTCGGCAGAAATAATGGTTTTCATCTTACCTACCACCTGGGCCTTGGCACGGCCTGCATAGCTGGTGATGCCGTTCACGATGGCGTTCTCACGGCCAATCTTCACGTTCTTTCCGGTGGCGATACCCGTCAGGGCGATGCGGTTTTCCTCGTCCTCCTCCATATACATGCGGTACTTCAGCAGGGCATAGTCCAGCGTTGAGGCACTGGCCTGCAAAGTCCAACCTTCCTTCTTCAGTTCCTTTACTCTCTTCTTCACATCTTTTTCCAACGCCTTGGACTGGGCGCTGGCCGATGCCACCGCGCCGAACAATACGGCGAAGACAAGCATCACATACATCAAACTCTTTTTCATAATCTTCCAATTATTAAATTAATGAATACTCTTTTCTTATTCCCAATTTGTCACGTATGGCAGGGAAAGCCGGGTGCGCTCTACGGCACCGGTCGTGGGATTGACCAACGTGATGGAGCCTTGCACAAAGGACAAGGCCGACTTCTTCTGCTGCAGGGCGGTGAACTCACCCTCGGCACGGGCCTTGATTTGCAGCACGCCCTTGGTCTTGTACACTCCGTCGATGTCGTCGAACACAATCGGAGCCGAGAAATCGGGCACATGAAGCTCGATGGCCTTCAGGCCGAAAGCCGTTCCTCCGCGGTTGTTCAGCGTCAGGCGGATGTTGATGTTGTAAACCTTCCGCTGGGCGGCCACTACCGAGTCGGCTGTCAGAATCAGCTTGCCTTCGGGCACTACGGAGAAGGCCGATGTGCCTGCTCCTCCCGCTTCGGTCAGGTAAGCCTTGTGCTCCATCTTCTTTCCGTTGATGCGGAATTGGATGTCCAGGAAGTTCTCCTCTTCGGGCAGGCAGTCGATGGCGTCGTACGTGATGAGGAACGTTCCGTCCGAAGGACGCACACTCAGCTGTCCGGCGCAGTTGGAAGTGACTTTCGGCTTGACAGACACCCGTACGGGGTTCCCCTCCAGCAGCACCTGGCACTGGTATTTCCCTTCTTCGAGGAAAGTACCTGTCACGGTGATGGCATCGTACAACTGCTTGTAGCGCTTCTGCAAGCCTTGGGCCTGCTTCAGACGGACCTCGTCGAAGAAATACTCTATCAGCGCATCGAGCTGGGTGATGCTGCTGCCAATCTCTTCCACAGATTCTATCTCGTTGATTTTCTGCTCCAATGCTTCGTACTGGGCCACCTTTTCGGCGTCCAATTCCTCGAACTGTTTCACCAGCGCATTCTGTTCAGCCTGCGAGAAGGGATATTTTACGGAATACTCGTAATACTCCTTCTTGGTGGCCTTGTCCTGTACCTTCTGCCAGTAGATTTCCTCTATCTTGGTTTCGGAAATGCCCTTCAGGAAGGGCAGATTGGCCGACTTTATCTTGGACGCGCGGCTGAAGGCCTCCCGGGAGTCGATGTTGCCGTTCACGTTCACTTCGGACATTTCGCTGTTCGAGGTTACCATGACATGACTTGCCACCGACTGGATGATGCGTTCGGTTATCTCGTTCAAAGCCTTGGTCTGTGCCTCGGCCAGCGAATTGGCAGTGACACTCACCACCATATAATCGTCTACGACCGTATTCATCCATGCAGGAGCCTTCTTGGAACTCTTCTCTATCACTTTAGTCTGTGCCCCGGCCGCCAAAGCAAGCGACAAGGCACAAATCAGGATTGTCAATCGTTTCATAGCCAACAAATATTAGATTACCACTCAACAGGCAGATTGCGGATGATTACTTTGGCATCTCTGATTTCAAACTCCAGATAGCTGAAGCCGGGAATCTTCTTCGTTACATCCAGCACGAAATAGTCCTGCTTGATCTTGACCTGCGAAGGCATTTTGGTATTGGCCCACCATCTGGCGTCGGTCAGTGACTTCTTATTGTCGCATTCTTCGCCGTCAAGCGTAAAGGCAGAATTAAAGCTGACCTGTCCGTTCAAGATTCGGTCGTTGTGGTTCAGCACCTCCAGTTGAATGGTGATGCGCCGTTGTGTCACATTGCCGAAGCATTTCAGCACCTTAACTTCCAAGTCATTGGCCGATATGGAGATTGAATAGTCCAGCTTCGGAGTTTCCTGCGGCGCAGGCTGTTCTACCGGCTTTTCTACGATGACCGGCTTCTCTACAACCACCGGCTTTTCTACGACTTTCTCCACTACCACCGGTTTTTCAACGATTTTTTCCACTTCCACAATCTTCTCCACTTCCACCGGCTTTTCCACCACCCGCTCTACAATCACCGTATCGGGTTCGGAAGGAACATAGTTGTACAGTTCCTTCAGCAATACGGCGGCCTGTTCGTAGCAAGGCAGTGTTTCAGAGATGGCGGACAGATAGTTCATGGCTTCCTGGTACTTCTTCTGGTCGAAAAGCCCCTGTGCTTTTTGCAGGATTATGGCACAGTTTGCAGCGTAATAGTCCTGAATCTTTTCACGGGTAGTGCGGATGAAACGGGTGAAAGCTGTGTTGGTGGCCTTGATGTTGCCAATCATATTCTTCATGGCCTTTTCTTCGCCGCCAACGCCATTCCCCTTTACAGGAATAATCATGCTATAATACATGGTGCCATCCACCAGGTTCTTTGCAATCAGTGTCAGTTCCCCTTTGACAACGGAAACTTCCTGCATCATGCCTGCCGTGGTCATCACGTCGGACAACTCGAACACAGGCTCTATGGCAAATACATTGTAACCGTTGGCCGAAGCCGCACTGTTGCGGTTAAATATCTGCTTCAGCCTCAAGTCGAGTGCTTCGACCACACTTGGCGGTAACTCTTCCTGCGCAGACTTCAAGATGGTAAACTGGATTTCGCCTTGTGCAAAAGCTCCCAGGCCGCACACGCACGCCAGTAATAAAAACAACAGTCTTTTCATTTCTGCATCTGTTTAAAGGGTTTATACTAAATACATTCTCTTTTACTCAATGGTAACCACCAGCTTCTGTCCCATTGCTGTTGTGGAAGCCTTGTAGTCATCTCCCAGCTGTTCCTTGAAGAACTTGCGCATATCGCTGCCAAAGTTTGAGAGCGTATAGGAGCGGTTCTTCTCCATGTTCCAAAGAGGAATGTTCAAACGGATGTTGACGAATTTATCCGTGCTGTTGCTCATGTCGTACACCCCCTGGAAGGCATGCTCGCGGAGCCATTCATCCAGCGCGTCTTTGAAATAGTCGCCTGTAGCCGGAGAATCCTGTTCAAAATCCCAGTCTGAGACAGATTGCGAAAGGCCGATTTCCACAAACACTTCACGCCCTTTCTTGATCATATCTTCGAAAGAAGCCTGCAATTGAGCGAAGAAATCGTCTTGAATCTTCTTGATGGCATGGTCTGCCAGCTTCA
Organism: uncultured Bacteroides sp.; assembly: GCF_949298305.1. Taxonomy (GTDB): domain Bacteria; phylum Bacteroidota; class Bacteroidia; order Bacteroidales; family Bacteroidaceae; genus Bacteroides. The sequence goes on from NZ_CASFWU010000016.1 coordinate 8,237, forward strand.
GTGAATCGGTAGTCATGTACTTTCCGCTTGAGAAAGGAACTGTGGCGAGCCGGCCGTTAGTCTGTTTTTCAAGGGCACGCAGGTTCAACGTACATTCGCTGTTGTTGCCTGCATCGGTATTCACCACCACTTCTGCCGTCACCACAATATCGCCCGGAAGCTGCTGTACCAACATGGTGGCGTCGTCCGTCTGTGTGTCCATCCGCAGCAGAGAAGTGTTCATGGAGTTCTGCAACTGGCTGATGAAATCGCGGGTTTTGTAGCCATGATGCTGGAACTCTTCGGCAAGGCGGTCAATGACGTAGCGGTTCAAGCGGCTGCCTTCCACCTTCTTGAGCATGGCTTCAAAGCTGTAGCCGTCGGCAGCAGTTGTGTAGGGTACAATAACAATAGTGGGATTCAATGCCGCGGTAGCGTTTGCCGCCTTGGCATCAGACCATCCCGGGCTGAGTGATAACTCGTTGCGCTTTAATTCCGCACTAAGTGATTTCAGGTTGATGGTGACACGTACCGTCGCCAGATAGCGTCCGGAAATCTTGTCCGTATCAACGGTTTCCACTTCGCCTGCCAAATGATTGATGTAGCGTGCTTCGGAGAAGAAACGATAGTCAAAGTCCTTCCGGGCTACAGCCACCATGGGCACACCGTTCTTCAACTCGGGTACTCCCGAATGGAACAACGCATTGAAGGCCGATTTTGTGGCATGTTCAACCGCATCCTTTTTCTTTTCGCCCGTACCTGTAGACAGAAGGGTCACATTGTTTCCATTCTCCTGAACCAACGTCACATTATCAGAATAGTTCTGTGCACACACTTGTGCGCACAGAACTATTCCTAATAAAAACATCCAACAATGTTTCATGTTTTATTGTTTTAAACAGATTTCAAATTACAAGCTATTCAAAGCACCGCCTGCTTTGTCCAAGAAGCTCTTGGGCTTCTGCATGGTCTTAACCACAACAGTCTGTCCACCGTCAATGGCAGCCTTGATTTCCTTCTCGCCTTTCTTCACTTCACACAATGTGATGTCTTCTCCTTCGACACTCTCAGCCTTGAGCTGACCGATTTCTTTCTGTGAAGTTCTGCCTGCAATCTGTCGTTCAATGCATGCGCTGAAATATGCGCCTTCGGCTACACCATGCTTGGAACCCAGGCTGATATATACTTTTTCAGCCTTGTCTTTTTTCTCCTCGGCAATTTCAAGAATAACGCCCTGCATCTTGAATGCGGCATCCACAAGTTCACGAACAGTCTTTATTGCCTGAGAACACAGCTTAGCAACGGCTGCATCTTCCGTATCTTCCAAGATGCTGTTTGTGATGCCATCTCCGTGTTTGAATGTCTTGGTAGCGACCAGCTTTCCGTCTGCGGGATTGATGACCTTCAATGTATAAGAGCAAGTAGCCTGCCAATATTTCTTTCCGTCATCGCTTGTGTAGATGCTTGTCTCAAAAGTTGACACACGGCCTTGAATCAGGAAGTTGGCTCCTTCGGAAGTCATTACTTTCATACGTTCCATATCGTCTCCGGCAACGACTTCACCTGACTCACGGCGTGCCTTTTCTACGGCCAAAGCCGATTTTGAATCAACGTCAGTCAACTCCACACGGTTTGTTGCATTAATGCCCTCAATCACACTGCTACGGAGGGCTTCAACCCAACTGAAAGGAATTTCTTTGGGACGCCAGAAATAATCGATATAAACATTGGGCTTGCCTTTGTCTTCAGTTACCACATCCTGGGCATAAACAGATACTGTACAGAAAGTACAAATCAAAAGCAACATCATTGCTTTAACATTCAATAAAATCTTTCTCATAATAATTGTAATTGTTAAATGTGAAGCAGAAGTGTAAAACCACTGTTTCGTTGTTAATATTTAATTGTAATCTCTTCCCAAAGGATTCAAAATGTGCACCTTTTCTAAAGAGTGCGTCCGTTGATCTCGGAGTGAAATTTATCACTCTCCTGTCGCTTCACATTAACCGGTTTCGATGAGTATTATTTTCATTCACAAAGATAAGGGTTTGTTAACATAGCGTATATACACAATCTTTGTTATATTTGCCCAAAAAACGGATACTATACACCGAAATACGGGATATGAAGAACAATTTAAGCAAAACTATCGGGCAAAGGCTGCAAATGATACGCTTGCAAAAGAATCTGACACAGGAGCAGATGGGCGAGGAGCTGAATCTTTCGACCAGTGCCTATTGCAAGATTGAATATGGTGAGACCGACCTGACGCTGACCCGTCTGTACAGAATTGCCGAAATCATGGAACTGACTCCGCTGGCTCTCTTCAAAACGCTCAGCGGTGAAGACGGCAGGACATCGGGGGACGAGATGGATGACCTGTACGAAATGGTGAGGAACAACAGCCGCGTCATTGAAATGCTGTGCAGGCGGATGGAAACGTTAGAGAAGAATCTCTCTGCCTCTGCCGGATAAAACAATGTGCAGCGGCTTTCCCTCGCCGGCCGGATGGGGCCGGCCGGCTGTGCAGGTGCCTGTTGCTGTCTGGGCAAGTGAGCGCCGGGGAGGTCATGCAACCCTTGGAAGGCTTGCGTGAAATGTCCGGAGGCTGGGCGCAGGGTCAGAAATTTAGCGAGAGCTGGCCATCACCCAGCAGATTGAACGTCAACCGATGATAAGGCGTGGTGCCATGCTCGGCAATGGCCGCGCGATGCTTCCGGGTGGGATAGCCTTTATTCTTGTCCCATTCGTAATCTGGATATTCTTCGTGCAGGCGGTTCATGTAGTCGTCGCGGTAAGTTTTGGCCAGGATGGAAGCGGCGGCGATGGAGAGGTACTTGCCGTCGCCCTTCACTACCGTAGTATGAGGAATATCAGGGTACTTCCGGAAACGGTTGCCGTCGATGAGCAGATGCTGAGGGCGCAGCTTTAGTTGGCCGATGGCGCGGTGCATGGCCAGGAAAGAAGCGTTGAGGATATTGATCTGGTCTATCTCCTGCGGCGAAACCACGCCCACGGCCCACGCCAAAGCTTCCCGCTGGATGACCTCACGCAGGGCATAGCGCTGGCGTTCGGTCAGTTGCTTGGAGTCGTTCAGCAGTTCGTTACGGAAGTCTTTGGGCAGGATGACGGCCGCGGCATAGACAGCCCCCGCCAGGCAGCCGCGGCCTGCTTCGTCGCAACCGGCCTCCGTCAAATCCGGATTCATATAAGGAAGTAACATCTGTCAGGCATTCTGGTTTCGGAATACAAAGATAGGGGTTAGAATCAAAAAAAGGACACCGACCGGCATCCTTTTTCCACATTCATTTTTTCAATCTGCTTACCCCACTCTTTTAAAAGTCAACTTCTCATAATATTTATAAGAGTCATCTTCATCATAATACTCAAGCACCAATTCCGAGGATGTCAGCTTCAAGACAGTAGAAACCTCTGTATAATAACCTCCTTGAATAGTCAAACGATTTCCTTCCAAACTCCATGTAAACGTATCACTTTCATCTCCCTCATACCCTGTACCATCGCTATTGAACTTGAACTTTATGCCATTTAATGCCTCACTCCATTCATCATTATATTCAGGATTCTCAGAATCATATTCATAACCTTCTGTCCAAGTCACCTCCCACAAACCAACTATGGCCGAAGAATCGACACTCTCATCGTCATCGCTGCACGATGCAACACTTGCTCCCAAAACCAGAGCAAACAGAAAAAAAGAAAAATACTTCAACGTTTTCATAGAAGTCTATACATATTATCGGCTTTAGGACTCTTACAAGCCATTGATTAATAATAAAATTAGGGCGTCAGAGCCCACTGAGAAGGACAGATATCCTCTCACGACGCCAACTGATTTCTTGACACAAAATTAGGAGAAACTTTCCTATTGTAAAAAGATGTTTCCAAGGCTACCTGCCATCCGTGACAGTTTCCAAGGCTATCTGGTCAAAAAACATGATTGAACTGAACAAAATAAGCAATCGAATTTCTGCCAGATTACAGTACTTCACCAGCAATGATACCTGGAGGCGCAAGCATATAGTTTTTCGGAATTGAGCCTCACCACGACTGTGTGCATACATTCTTCTGTGTTACAGACAACAAGATAAAACGCCAATTGGAGCCGGCGAGCCATACGCATATTTTCAGTTTGTCAGAATATCGAAGAAAATGCTTGCCAAAAGTCAGTCCAAGCGGAATTCCGCTGACACGGACTTTCTGAAAAATGTGCAAAACAGAGACCGGAGAAGCCCCTTCGGGATGTCCGAGGCGACCACCAGGCAAGCTCCGTCCGTCCACCGAGCTTGTTCCGTCCGCGCAGAATGCTTGTCCGGAATGTGCAGAATGCTTGTGAAAAGTGAGCAAAATGCTTGTGCGAAGTGCTAAAAAGCCTTGTTCCGGCCTCCCGGAAGGTTAGCTGGCGCCTCCAATGTGGCTTTTGCGAGTTGCAAAACGGGTATTTTCTTTCCTCGTGGGGCGCTTATTCCTCTCTTTCAGATGTAAAGATTTCGCTATTCACCTATCACACACGCGATTACCTGTTTTCGTTTCCGTTTTTACGAGCAAGCCGGACGGAAGGCCGAAATAACGAATTCTCAGGCATCTGAAAAGTCAAAGTGTCAAAATGTAAAATGAGGGGATTCACAATCAGTACGATAAAGATGACATGGCCCACGTTTCGGCAAATCCAAAATCTGGATTAAATCCGAATCTGTGTTCCGAGCCAGGGAATATAGCCATACGGTTTCAGGCTAATACGTTCCCAGAAAAGTGGGAAAGGAGAAGGCTGAGCAAAAAAAAGAGGATACCGACTGATACCCTCTCCTTATTGATTCATTCTATCTAGCCCTATCCTATCTTCTTACAAGTCATCTTCTCATAATATTCATATTCTTCATCCTTCTCATAGTATTCAAGCACCAGTTCAGAAGAAGTTACCTTCAGCACAGTAGCCATGTCGCCATAGTATTCACCGCCAAAAGAGACTTTCAATTTATTGCCTTCCAGCTTCCAGTGGAAAACCTCATTATCAGCACTATATCCGGTACCGTCACTTTTAAGTTCAATAATATCGCCACTGCAAGCTTCATTCCATTCTTCGTTGTATTCAGGATTGTCGAAATAATATTCATGTCCTTCAATCCAAATTGCTTCCCATCTTCCGACAAGAGCCGAAGAATCTATACTTTCATCATCGCTACATGATGCAACACCTGCTCCCAAAACCAGAGCAAACAGGAAAAAAGAGAAATACCTCAAAGTTTTCATACGCGTTATTTGTATTATCAGCTCCGGAGGGTTCTTTCCAAGCCACGGTTCAATGACAAATTACAGCGCAGGAACCCGCAAAGGGAAAATTCTCCCCTGCTACGCCGTTTACCAATTCACTGGATACAAATTTAAGACAAACGGCTGAATTGTAAAAAAACGTTTTTATGCGGTTCTGTCCTAAAAGAAAAGCGCCAAGGATTATTCGGGTAAAAATAGCGATTAAACTGGTAAAAAAAATGTTTGATTGCCCGTATTCCACAACAATCAAACAAAGAGAAAAATGGAAGCATCCTTCTACATTTACTTCCTGACCTCCCACTCCATCGTACACACCAACCGGCATACAGCGCATTCTATCCAATGAGGAAGACAATCTTAAATACTTACGCCAAACTTTGTCAATATTCAATTCACGAATACAGAGCTTGCAGAAATTAAAAAGCCCAAAGGGAGTATTTGCCCTCCAAACCCAACTGAAAAGACATGGCCGACGGCCTTGGCGCGTGTCCGGCCCCTTCCACAAAAGGTATGGCTTAACTCCAGAATCCCCGCTACGCCCATTAACCAACTTGGGAAACTCAAACAAACACTAATCCAACCAGACAAGAGATATTGAAAAGTTCCTTACCCCGCAAGAATCACAAAAACAACCGGATGGTTTGAAAAACATTCTTTCCGCTTTCAGACAAAAAGAGATGTTTCACAAACCATCCGGTATAATAAGGATATCAGGCCGGCTGAAAACAACCAGTCGTACAATCTGCCTCACAAACTGTCTGCCTTCACTCGCGCCGACAAGGAGGGATACAGGCCCTTGACCGCAACGAGGACGGCTGCTCCCCAAAGGGAACGAAGGTTATAGCGGCCGTATGCTGACGGCATATCCGCCACCGGCCGCCGTCCGGATTTTCAGTTTGGTTTTGGGAGTCACCTTCTTGGTGCTGATGACATAGCTTTGGGGGTTCTCCATATAATGGGCATCCTTGCCGTCCTGGTAGATGGTGGCCTCGTACTTGCCCGCAGGCAGGAAGTCCAGGCTGACCACCGAAGTGCGGGGCTGCTCGCCGTTGGTGCCGCCCACAAACCACAGGTCTTTCCCTTTGGCCTTGCGCGCCACGGTGACATACTCCATCGGCTCGGCCTCCAGATACCAGCTTTGGTCCCAATCCACCTCCACGTCCTTGATGAACTGGAAGGCATCCATAAACCGTTCGTAGGTTTCGGGGAGGTCGGCTGCCATCTGCAACGGGCTCGACATGCTGACGTACAGCGAGAGCTGGTTGCACAACGTTGTTTTCACCCACGAAGAGTTGTTGGGGTTGTACTTCTTTATGTCGTTTTCAAACAGGCCGGGGGTGTAGTCCATGGGGCCGCCTATCAGTCGTGTGAAGGGCAGGATGGCCGTGTGGCCGGGCTTGCTGCCTCCGAAAGCCTGATACTCTGAACCGCGCGCCGACTCGTTGCCGATAAGGTTGGGATAAGTGCGGCACAAGCCGGTGGGGCGCACGGCTTCGTGGGCGTTGACCATAATCTTGTATTCGGCCGCTTTCTTCACGGCATACAGGTAGTGGTTCACGTGCCATTGGTTGTAGTGGTTCTGTCCGGGAGGAATGATGTTGCCCACATAGCCGCTCTTCACGGCGTCGTAGCCGTTTTCTTTCATAAAGCGGTAGGCCTCGTCCATGCGGCGCTCGTAGTTGCGGATGGAAGAAGACGTCTCGTGGTGCATAATCATCTTGATGCCTTTCTGCTTGGCATAGTCGCGGATGCCCGGAAGGTCGAAATCGGGATACGGCGTCACAAAGTCGAACACTTCGTCCTTGGCGTTGCCGAACCAGTCTTCCCAACCGATGTTCCATCCTTCCACCAACAGGGCGTCGAAGCCGTGTTTTGACGCGAAATCAATGTACCGCTTCACGTTTTCGGTTGTGGCGCCATGGCGTCCGTGGGGTTTCAGTTTGGTATAGTCTGTCTGGCCCAAGTGGATGTTGGGCGCATCGTAAGTGTAGCTCCACTCGCTCTTGCCGGTAATCATTTCCCACCAGACGCCCATGTACTTGCAGGGCTTTATCCAGGATGTATCTTCCAGCTTGCAGGGCTCGTTCAGGTTCAGCGTGACGCGCGAAGCGAGGATGTCGCGGGCGTCGTCGCTGACAATGACCGTACGCCAAGGCGTGCGGCAGGCCGATTGCATGTAAGCCTTGTCGCCGTTGGGGTAGGGCGTAAGCCAGGAGGTAAAGACAAAGTTCTTGTCGTCCAGGTCGAGGTGCATGCACGGATAGTCCACCAGAGCGGCTTCGTGCAGGTTGATGTACAGGCCGTCGTCGCTCTTCAGCATCAGGGCCGTCTGTACGCCGGTGGGCGAGAAGCTGGTTTGCGACAGGTTGCCGGTGATGGACCCGGTCATCAGGCCGCGTATCTCGCTCAGGCGGCTGCGTGTGTAGTCATACTCCTGCGTGTCATAGTCACCGGGAATCCACCAGGCGGTGTGGTCGCCGGTCATGGCAAACTGCGTACATTCGTCGGTAATGACGAAGTAGCTCAGGTTACGCTGTTGCGGAAACTCGTAACGGAAGCCCAAGGCGTGGTCGAATACACGGAAACGGATGTTCATCAGCCGCTTGGAAGAGGTTTGCTCCAGTTCCACCAGCAGCTCTTTGTGATGGTCGCGTATTTCGTTCTCTTCGCCCCACACGGGTTTCCACGTCTCGTCTTTCTCGCTTTGGGATGCTTTCACCAGCCTGAAATAATCTACCAGGGCCGTGCCGTCCTTCAGCCGGAAGCCCATCCCGCTGGGTTTGACCACATCCTTGCCTTTATATTGCAACGAATAGCGGGGCGCTCCTCCTTCGGCCAGTTCGAAACGGAGGGTCAGGTTTCCGTCGGGCGACGTGACCGACTGTACTGTGCTTTCTTGTGCCTGTGCCAGTAAGCCCATGAAAGAGGCTGACAAGGCCAGGCAGATGGTTTTGAAAAAAGGTCTCATGTTGTTTGGTTTAAAATGATTACTCAAGATACGTTATTTCTTACTCAGTTTTACTATTTTGCAACCATGCGGAGGCAGCTCCACTTCCAGTCGCGAGGCTTCGCCTTCGTCGGTGTGTGTCCATAAGTCGCGCACGTCCATGCTGCCTTCGATGCCCAGCTCGGCAAACTCCACAGAACGTTTCTGCCTGCTGTCTTCGCGGTTGAAGAGCCCCAACACCCAATCGCCGTCAGAGAGTTGCCCGTACCATATCTGGCTTCGGCTGTCCCAGCGGTCGGCGGCAAGCGGCTTCCCGACAAAGCGGTCGGCGTTCAAGGCCAGCAGTTCGCTGTTCTGGTAGAAGCGGAGGTTGTCGCCTATCGTGTGATACTGGTCGGCCACGGTCACGGGACCTCCGGCCATCAGTTGCAACGAGATGACCGACTGTTTCTCCTCGTCCGTGTCGAAGGTGTTCAGGCGGATAAAGTCACCGTCAAGAATCACGCCGTTCCGTCCGCTCACATCGGAGAAGTGGAGAAATCCGTCGAACATGTTCATGCTTGCGGGCCAGGAGCCGTAAATCTTCCCCCGTTCGTTGGCAGAGAAATGTCCCCACCCTCCATCGCCTGTATCGGCCACGATGCGCACCATGTTGCCGTAGCGTTTCTCCAGGTCGGCATGGTCGAACAGGTGAGGCATGACCAATGAAGTAAACACGCCGTACTTTTGTGCCGATTCGCAGATGTACTGCAAGGCCAGCCGATAGGTTTCGCGTCCGTAGCCACGTCCCACGACGCCCATTGAACGGTCTTGCCCGTTTTCATACCAGCTCAGGAAATCAATGCGGATGTAATCCACCCCCATCTCCGAAAAATGCTTGAAGAATCCGTCCACATATTCCCTGGCACCTTTGTGCGAGGCCACCACCCAGTTGAACCAGGTGTCGTCACGGCCGGGATTGTCAATCTTGTCGCCCGGCTTGTATTTCAAATCGCCAAAGGTCACGTCCGTGCCCGGTATCGGGGTGTCATCGGGTCCGTGCAGCCACAAGGGGTTGTCGTAGACGCCCACTTTCAGACCCTTTGCCTTGCATCTGGCAATGAGTTCCTCCAGCGGCATGCTTCCATAACGGGTCATATATCCCGATTCATCGTCGGCTATCATCGGAATGAATCCGTCGGTGCATATCATGTCGTATCCGTAAGGCTTCAGGTCGCGTGCCACCCAGTCGATTATTTTGTCCCATTCGTCCGGGCTGATGTCCATATCCTCATTGGCCACTCCGTTCTTGCTCTGGTTCCAACAATATTCGTACACACTCCAATACAACGGGGCTTTGTAAACGTGAATGTCCGTTTCAGGCTCCTGCGGCTCCTGCAAAGAACCGCTTCCAGAATCCTGGCATCCTCCTAAAAGGAATGCCAGGACTATCATCAAAATACCCATATTGAAAACTGTTGCCAATTTCATCCCTAATTACTTTGTTATACGTATTACTTGGCAACTATGAGGCTCTAACGTCACAGAATAGAAGCCTTCCATAGCGCCCATGTCCTGATGTGTCCAGAGGTCGCGCACATTTCCCGCTTTTCCCGTTTCGATGCCCAGTTCTTTCCCGAAATCGATGCGGTATTCGTCCGCTGCATCTTCACGGTTGAAAAAAGCGACAATCCAATCGCCGCAAGGCAATTTCCCAATCCAGCGGGAACTGTCTTTGCTCTTGACATCCCGGGACAACGGTTGGGCACAGAAGCCAGCCTTGTTCAGTTCTATCAGCTCCTTGTTCCGATAGACCTCCAAGCACTCCTCCGTCGCCGTGTCAAACTGGTCTGAAACAGCCAGCGCAGAGCCTGTGACAACCATCAACGAGAACAGGAAACGGCGTTCGTTCATATCGGCCATAGTGTTCATGCGCATAAAATCTCCGTCCATAATCAACCGGCCGGGGGCCGCTATGTCAGAGAATCCGATGAAGCCATCGAACGCATTGCCGTATTGCGGCCAGTTTTCCTGACGTTCGCCCCTCCGGCGTCCACTCACAAAGTCCCATCCGCCTTTGAAGCAATCGTCACTGATGCGTATCATGTCGCCATACGGTATTTCGTTCTTGCCGTGACTGAAACAGTTGGGCATCACCAGGCTGATGAAAATCTCATCGCCTGCTTCCTCCTTAATCCATTTCAAGGCTTGCACGTATTTGTCCGAACCGTAGTTCCGCTCGTAATTCTCCAGGAAGTCGATGCGCAGGTAAGTGGCCCCTAAGTCGATGAAATGACGCACATATCCCTTTATCCACTGCTCGGCTCCGGGACGGGCGGTATCCACCCAATACAAATCGGCGTTGAAACTGTTCTTCCCCACGATTTGGCGGGCGGTGGTTTCCGCGCCTGCCACCGGACAGTCTTGCTCCCACGCGGCACGTGTCAGCCACATCGGGTTGTAGTAGACGCCGAACTTCATCCCTTTGCCACGGATGTAATCACTCCAATAGCTGAAGTCATGCTGCCAATCACTGTTGTACTTGGTGATGTATCCGTTGGCATCTATCGTTTGCGCCTGTTCTATCCACCCGTCAGTGCATATCATATCGTAGCCATACGCTTTCAGATGCGTGTCCATCCAATCGATGTTTTTCTTGTAACGGTCTTCGGGCAGAGGCCGGTTGTTGTCGTAGCAATACTCGTAGGCCATCCAATACATCGGACCGCTGCCCTTGCGGGTAAACTTGCTGTCGCGGGAGTGGACGGGGAGGAAGTTTGCCAGAAGCAAACTTCCCAATAAGAATAGTCTAAAAACGAAGTTCATATACCATACAAATCGTTTTAGTAATTATTCGCCCAAATAAGATGCCGAGATGGTCCAGTTGCGCAGGTCGAAGGTCAGATTGTAGGTTCCCGCAGCGGTAACCTTCCACTTCAAATCTTCGCCTCCGGCGTACATCAAGAATACTTCGGCATTGATGCCGCTCTGGTTTATCTCACGTCCTTGCGTAGTAGGATGTATGAACGGTGCATCCCAACTGCCCGTCACCAAGCAGCATTTCAACTCGCCGGTGTTCAGATGTCCTTCATACACGAATACCAACGGAACGGTTTCTGTCGGCGTCAAAGCCGTAGGGTTGCTGATATCCCACCCTGCCGGAGTGGCGTCGCCTACCATATAGAACGTTTCGGTTTTGATGGGCAGATTTCCTTCGATGACTATCAGGTCTTTTTCCCCTTCGCAACCGGCCAAGGCTATAGTCAGCAGCAACACGGCTGCCTGTACAAAATGATATAGCTGTTTCATAAGAATGAGTCTTTTAAAGTTATGAGATTTATTTGTCGTATCCGGGATTTTGCTTCAAGTTGTGGTTTGCATTCAACACGTCGCGCGTAATGGCAAAAATCTCGGTATGGTTGTCGGCATCGGCATCCTTGTCCCACCAGCGTCCGCTGTTGAACTGTCCGAAACGGATGAGGTCAATGCGGCGTCGTCCTTCAGCAAAGAACTCACGTCCCCACTCATCCAGCAATTCGCTTTCGGTAAGTTGGGCTTGTCCTTCGGGCGCATAGAGATTGCGTGTCCAGCTTTCTGCCGGATAGTTACGCTTGCGCACACTGTTCAGTAACTTGGCGGCTCCCTCCACATCGCCTTGGCGGAACTTGCATTCGGCCAGTGAATAGACAATCTCTGCCAGGCGGATTTCAGTAAAGTCAGATTCCATCTGCTGGTCGTCTTCGTCGCTATAGAAAGGATACTTGCAGAAGTGCCACCCTGAGTTGTGGTCGCCCGTAGTAAGGTTGCTGGTCTTGTCGTCCGGATACTGGCCTTCAGGAAGCCCGTGGAACGTTCCGACAGCATCGCGGATGCACAAATCGTAATCCGAATTGGGGGAAGGCACATACTTCAGTTCGCCGTTTTCGTCCGTGTAGGGCAGTTTGCCGAAAAGGAACATTCCTTCGCGGGTGTTGTTGCCCAGGTTCCTGTACAGTTTCAGACGCTCATCTTCCGGATACTTGCGGAACTTCTGGACAGGCATTCCCAACGTGTATTGATACAAATTGCCGTTCAGGTCATAACTGGGTGAAGCGGCGTACTTGCAGTTGTGGTCGCCTGCTTTAGCTTTGGAATCGTTAAAGTAGAAGCGGATGCGTGCCGGCACTGTCCACCAATAGGTATCGCCTTGATAGTGCCAGTAAGAGTATCCCTGTGATGCAGGGAATCCAAAGATGACTTCGTCGCACGTCTCGTTATTCCAATCGAACGGAGCATCCCAAGTGGCAGCCAATTCGTACTTGCCGTACTTGCCGTCCAGGATTTCCTGGGCGTAAGTGGCACAATCGGCATAGCGGTTTTCGTCGATATAGGTCTCGGCATTGAGGTAAAGCCGTACCAGCAAGGAAGCGGCGGCCGCTTTGGTCCATTGTCCTTGGATGCCTTGGTTCCCTCCCAGCGTCTCTTTCGTGGTCAGCAGGTTCAGGCACTCTTTCAATTCCGACTCAATGAATTCAAAAATGACTTTCGGCTCAACCTGGCCTTCGGAATTCAAGGACACGTCGTTGAAGCTTACCGCCAACGGTATGTTGCGGAAGGCATCCAGCAATCTCAGGTAGAACCAGGCCCGCAACGCACGGCATTGTGCCTTGAGGTTGTTGAACTCGTCATCGGTAAAACCAAATTTCTCGGGCGACAACGAGCTGAGGTCTTCAATCACATAGTTGGCCTGCATGATGCCCTGGAAACATCCGTTCCATTCGGTCTGGGCATCGCCGTCTTCAACTGTCCAGGTATGGTAATGCAAACGGCGCCAGCGTCCTCCGTCATCCCACCATCCGTCGCGCGTAGGCGTTATCAACTGGTCGGCCGAAAGTTCGTTCAGCACGTGTCTCGACTGTATGCTCCAGAAAGCATGTTCAAAGGGACGGAATGTGGCGCGTACCACGTCCATCTGGGTATTGTAATAGTTCTGGGAACCCACCTGGTCGTAAAGGGTTTCATCCAGATTGGTGCAACCGGTTGCAAACACGGCTGCCAATGCCGTTGCGGCTATATATACATATTTTAGGGCTTTCATATTCATATTAATTTTAAGGAATCGTTAGAAATCAATCTGCACACCTACAATGAATTGGCGGCTCGACGGATAGTAGCTGCGCGAACCGGTACCTCCCGGATTCAGTCCGTTCACCTGGTAAGTCGCGGGGTCTACGCCGCTGAACTTGGTGAAAGTCAACAGGTTCTTTCCGGTGCCATAAACACGGAGTTTCTTCAGGTATTTCCATTGCGGATTGAAGGTATAGCCCAAGGTCAACATATCCAGTTTCACGTAATCGCCGCGTTCCAGGAAGTAGTCGCTCACCACCGGGTTGGCAGTAATTTGGGCATTCTTCTCATAAGCCTTCTTCAGCACGTTACCGATGAAGCTCTTGGTGCCGTAGTAGAAGTCATGGATATTGAAGATATCATATCCGAAAGCGCCACGGAAGAAAATGGAAAGGTCGAAGTTCTTGTAACGGAAATTATGGGTCATGGAGCCGGTAAATTTAGGAAGGCCGTTTCCTACAACCTGGCGGTCTTCATCCGTAGCCTGGTCGGCTTTAATCAAGTCTCCATCCTTGTCGTACACAATCCAGTTGCCTTGTTCGTCGATGCCGGCATATTTGAGCATATAGAAGTTTCCTAAGCGTTTCCCTTTCTCGATACGCTGCAGGTAGTGGAAGGGATAGGGGTCTTCAGTGCCTACCACGTCGTAGTAATCTTGTCCCACATATTCCGAGTTGCTGAAGTCAACAAATTCATTGTCCATGGTTGAGCCGACCACCGACACTGAATATTCAAAGTCTTTGGTCTTTACGGCATCCCACGTAATGTCTATCTCCAGACCGGTATTCTTCATCGTGCCCACGTTGACAAACGTTGTGTCGAACAGGTAAGGCGGCACCGACACCTTGTAATCGCCCAACAAATCCTGTTGGCGGCGGTTGAAGTAGTTGATTGAACCGTACACCCGGTTGTTGAAGAGAGCAAAGTCAATACCTACGTTCCAGTTCTTGCCCTTCTCCCATTTCAGGTCGGGATTGACGTTCTTGGACGGTCCCCATACCTGGAAATAGCGTCCGTTGTAGTAGTAATAACCGAAAGGAGACATGGTGCTCAATGACTTGTAGCTGTCGAATTCCTGGTTTCCGGTAATACCGAAGTCACCGCGCAGCTTCAAATCGTTTATCCAGCTGATGCCTTTCATAAACGACTCTTCCGAAATGCGCCATCCGAGTGAAACGGCAGGGAAGTTACCCCATTTGTTGTTGGCTCCGAACTTTGAAGAGCCTTCGTGGCGCAGTGAAGCTGTCATCAGGTACTTGCCCTTGTAGTCGTAGCTGATACGGCCGAAGAACGCGATGAGTTTTGAGTCGTTCTTGTAAGAACCCATTCCCACTTCGCCTTCGTCTTTGGCATATTCGCCGGAACCAATGTTGTTGAAGCCCAAGCCGTCGTTGGAAAAGTCCTTGTTCGAGGCGTCCATGCCGGAGTATTGCGAATACTGATAAGAGTAGCCGACCATGGCTTTCAGGTTATGGTCACCGAAAGATGTCTGATAGTTGGTTATCCACTCCAACACGTGCTGGCGTTCCTTGCTGTACGAGCGGGAAGCCTCTCCGTCGCGTCCGGAGTTGATACACAATGTACTGGTAGAAGGACGGAACCAGCCGTTGAAGTTGTCGTACTGGTGGTCGGCAAACGTGATTTGTGTGTTCAGCGAGTGATTGCCGGTCTTGTCTTTCAGCAGCAAAGGCAGCAGGTTCAGGCGGGCTGTGGCATCCCAGTCGAGCAGTTTGGTTTCGCCTTTGTCTTCTTCCAGAGCCATCAGCTCCACAGGATTGTAACCGGAGGTCTGTCCCTGGAAATTGTAGTATTTCGAGGGGTCTTGAGGGTCGTAGATGGGTGTGGTCGGATTGGCCTCGATGGCGTTGCGGAAGACATCCCATGCGGCTTGGTCGCGATAGGCGATGCGTGGTGCGATGTTGACCGTAAACGTAAACAATCCGTCGGCCGTTGTATGGTTCAAAGAAGCACGCGCGCCGTATTCTTCACGTCCTGAACGCAGGTCAATACCCCGAGCGTCGCGGTAGTCGGCACTGACGCGATAGGAAGTGCGCTCGTTTCCGCCACTCAAGGTCAGTGTGTGCTGCATGCTGAATCCGGTTTGGCTTACGGCGTCCAGCCAATCTTCGTTGCCTCCCAAATCATAACCCACCGAAGAGTCCGAGCGCAGGTCACGGTATTCCTGCGCGGTGAGCATATCCAGTTCCTTCTTCATCACATCGAACGAGAACGTGCCGGTATAAGACGTATGTATGCTGCCGTCTTTGCTGCCTTTCTTGGTTGTAATCAGGATGACACCATTGGAGCCCCGCGTACCGTAGATGGCCGAAGCCGCACCGTCTTTCAGGATGTCGAAACTGGCGATGTCGTTCGGATTGAGGTTCGTAAGATTGCCTCCGGGCACACCGTCAATTACAATGAGCGGACCCAGGCCTGCCGAACGCGACGAAACGCCACGTATCTGAATACTGGCCTGGTTGTTGGGGTCGCCCGCACCGGTATTGGTTATGGATACACCCGGCACTTTGCCTTGAATCATCATCGTAGGGTCGATGCTGCTCACTGCCAGAAAGTCTTTTTCGGAAACGTGCGAAATGGCCGAGGTCAGCTCTTTCTTATCCATCGTACCATAACCTATGACCACTACTTCGGCCAGCATCTCGGTGTCTTCGCCCAAGGCTATTTTCAGCTCGGTGCGTCCGTTCACGGGCACTTCGACAGTCTTGTAACCGATGTAAGACACTATCAGCACATCGTCCTTGCCTACTCCGTCGAGCACGAACTGCCCGCCTAAATCGGTAATGCAACCTTTTGTCGTAGATTTGACTTGGATGTTTACTCCTGGAAGTGTTTCGTGGGTAATGGCGTCTGTCACTACTCCCTTTACGCTTAATTGCTGTGCCCAAGCGGTTTGAGTCAGTCCTCCAAGCACAAACAACAAGCATGACAAAAAGACCAGTTTACGGAATTTTCTTCTCATAGCTTTACATTTTAAAGTTAAACAATGTGGTTCGTTTGTTTACGGACAAAGTTAGAGAAGATGCCTTCCTGGAGCAATCAATTAAGGTCGTTTTAATACGGTATGTTCCTTTATTGTGTTATAAATCAGCTGGATGTGGAATGGTTAATCAATATGTAATTAAGCCCCTTGAGGCTTGCAGATAGATAAAATGTGATTGTCAAACTCGTCTTTTGAAACGAGTGCTCTGGCTTTTACTTTGGCTTTGTAGACGTAAATCGTATTTTGTGAGATGTTCAGATATTTGGCCACTAATGTTGTGTCGGCAATGCCTAAGCGCATCAAGGCGAAGATGCGCACCTCGGTGGGCAGCATGCCGCCGTCGGTCAGACAAACCCGGTACTCTTCCGGAAAGAGTCTGTTGTATTCCTCCAGGAAGTCTGGGAACAGTTTCAAGAAGGCGGCATCGAACGATGAAGACATGCGCTCACGCTCTTGCCTGATATTGATTCCGTGAATGACGGACAGCAAATCGTCGTACTGCTTGGCTTTCAGCTTGCGTTCCATCTGCCTGCATTTTTCTTCCACCTCGTTCACAAAAGACGAGTCGCCATACAGCGACTGAACGATATAGCTGTCTTTTATCTCATTGGCTTCTTGCAGCTGCATGTTGGTGACGGACAGCTGTCGGTTGACCGCATCGCGCTCACGGGCTTTCCGCTCGATTTCGTTCCTTGCCTCGCGCAAGCTGCGGTTCTTCTTCCTTAAAATGACATACAGGACGAGCAACAGCAGCAACGTTAGCAGGACAAAGGCGCCAAAGGCAAACGAAAAATTCCGCTGGCGGCTTATCTGCTCGTAACGCCGGCTTTCAATAAGCGGCAGGATGGAGTTGATTTCCATCTTCCGGATGCGTGTGTTGTAGAAGTTGGCATCGCTTTGTGCGCGGTGTATGTAACGGGTGGCGCGGTCAATGTCGCCTGCCTCGTACATATAGGATGCGAGCGTCTTGCCGGCAGAAGTCTCGCGCGTAATGGAGCGGATGTCATTGATGGCGGAAAGTGCCATGTAATAGGTGGCTTCGGTCCGCCGCCCCAGCTTGTCGCACATCTCGCCTATCATGAAGTACTGCACTGCCTGGTCGTGCAGCGGCAGCGAATACTTGTCCAGCAACTGCTTCCGCCTCTCAATCATCGAGTCCGGCGAAAGGAACTCCACCGAAAGCATGTCTTTCGAGTGGTTCCGCCGGTATTCGTCCGTATTCTTGTCGGCATTCATCAGCACCTGCGCACGCGCCTGTTCGCGCAGGTACTCGTAGTGTTGCCAGAGGCTGTCGTTGCCCACCGCAAAATCGCGCATATTCTGATATAAATACAGGCATTGGAAGTAATAATGCTCCAACATCTGCGGCGTCAGTCCTTCCACCGAAAATTCCCTGTTCACCTCGTCGGCTTCCTTGTAAAAGCCCACTGCCGTATAACAGAAAATCAGGCTGCTTTTGGCCAGCGCTATCGATTCGGGCTGCTGCAACTGTTCGGCCAGCCGCAAGGAACGCACGGCATACACGTAGGCCGAGTCGTATTGGTAATGCTTGTACTCCTCAAACAGCTCGTTGCACAGAGTGAAGCGCTGCCGGTAGTCCGCTGACTGGTGCAGCAAGGTCTTCAAGGAGGCCAGCTTCTCTTCTTTCTTTTGCATATACTTATCGCACTGGCCCATTTCGTAATCCAATACATGCAGTATCGAATCAATATTCAACGCCGCATCATCCGCTTGCACTTCATCGGCAAACAACAGTCCAAACAGGGCCAATAAGGCAAAGCAATGATTTAACCTGTATTTTGAAGCCATTTCTTCTTTAGTAAACGTCAGAGACAAGCTGGCGAGGTGATGTTGCCGGAACGGCATGGCCTCGCCAGCTTGTCAATTGTAAAAATAACATTGTCCTATCTGTCTCAGAACACGCTCCAGGCTACGGTGAGGCCGGCCATGACGATGGCCACCATCGACATCAGCTTGATGAGGATGTTCAGGCTGGGACCGGAAGTGTCCTTGAAGGGGTCGCCCACGGTATCGCCCACCACGGTTGCCTTGTGTACCTCACTGCCCTTGCCGCCGAAGTTGCCTTCCTCGACGTACTTCTTGGCGTTGTCCCACGCGCCGCCCGAGTTGGCCATGAAGATGGCCAGCACGAAACCGCTGCTCAGGCCGCCTATCAGCAGGCCCAGCACGCCCGGCACGCCGAAGATGATGCCCGTCAGGATGGGGGCCACGATGGCTATGAGCGAGGGAACCACCATCTCGCGCTGCGCGCCGCGGGTCGAAATGGACACGCAGCGGGCATAGTCGGGCTCGGCCTCGCCCGTCAGGATGCCCTTGATTTCGCGGAACTGGCGGCGAACCTCGTCCACCATGTGCGCGGCGGCACGTCCCACGGCGTTCATCGTCAGTCCGCAGAACAGGAAGGCCATCATGGAGCCGATGAACATGCCCGACAGCACTTTGGGATTCATCAGCGTGACGTCGTAGTGGTGCATGAAGTCGAAGAACGTGGCGTCCTGCAGGGGCACGGCCTTGTCGCCCACGAAGATTTCGGTGGTTCCCAGGCGGGTCAGGCCGATGCGGATTTCCTCGACATACGAAGCCAGCAGGGCCAGCCCCGTCAGCGCGGCCGAACCGATGGCAAAGCCCTTGCCCGTGGCGGCCGTCGTGTTGCCCAGCGAGTCGAGGGCGTCGGTGCGCTTGCGCACTTCGGCTCCCAGGCCCGACATTTCGGCATTACCGCCGGCGTTGTCCGCAATGGGGCCGTAGGCGTCCGTAGCCAGCGTGATGCCCAGTGTGGAGAGCATGCCCACGGCCGCAATGCCGATGCCGTAGAGCCCGAGGCCCACGTTGCCGAAGTCGAAGCCCGAAGCGAACAGGTAGGAAGCAATGATGCCCACTACCACCGCGATTACCGGAATGGCCGTAGAGAGCATGCCCAGGCCGATGCCGGAGATGATGACCGTGGCCGGGCCCGTCTTTCCGCTCTCGCTGAGGCGCTGCGTAGGCTTATAGGACTGGGACGTGTAGTACTCCGTGGAGCGTCCGATGACGATGCCCACCAGCAGACCCACGACGACGGAGCACGAAATCCACATCCAGTTGTCCAGCTTCAGCAGCCAGAGGATGAGGAACGTGGCCGCCACGATGAGCACCGAACTGAGGTTGGTGCCGAAGCCCAGCGCGCCCAGCAGGTCTTTCATCGTGGCGTTCTCCCTGGTGCGCACCGAGAAGATGCCTATGATGGAGAGCAGGATGCCCACCGCCGCTATCAGCATCGGCGCGATGACCGCCTTGTACTGCATCATCGTGTCGCCGCTGTGTATGAAGGCTGCCGCACCCAGCGCCGCCGTGGCCAGGATGGAGCCGCAATAGCTCTCGTAGAGGTCGGCGCCCATGCCGGCCACGTCGCCCACGTTGTCGCCCACGTTGTCGGCAATGGTGGCGGGGTTGCGCGGGTCGTCTTCGGGGATGCCGGCTTCGACCTTACCCACGAGGTCGGCACCCACGTCGGCCGCCTTCGTATAGATGCCGCCGCCCACACGGGCGAAGAGCGCCTGCGTCGAGGCTCCCATGCCGAAGGTGAGCATTGTGGTGGTGATGACACACAGCTTGTGCGTAGGGGTCAGCGCGTCGGCAGGAATCACGGCGTTCAGCAGCAGGTACCAGAAGGAGATGTCCAGCAGTCCCAGACCGACCACCACCAGCCCCATCACCGCTCCGCTGCGGAAGGCGATGCGCAGGCCGCCGTTCAGCGAGCCGCGGGCGGCATTGGCCGTGCGGGCCGAGGCGTAGGTGGCCGTCTTCATGCCCAGAAAACCCGAGAGGCCCGAGAAGAAGCCGCCCGTCAGGAAGGCTATCGGCACCCAGTGGTTCTGCACGTCGAAGCCGTAGGCCATGATGGAGAACAGCACAACCAGCGCCAGAAACACCAGCCCCACAATCTTGTACTGCTGTTTCAGGTAAGACATGGCGCCCTTGCGCACGGCGGCGGCAATCTTAATCATTTGAGGAGTTCCCTCGCTCTCCTTCATCATCTGGCGGTGGAAATGCCAGGCAAAGGCAAGAGCCAGGACAGATGCGGTCGGTACGACCCAGAATAGTAGTTGGTCCATAGCATTAAGTAATTTAACGGGTTCAGAAAATGAAGTGCTAAAAGTAGAGATTTGAAACGAAATATACAAATTTATATGCAACGAATGTGAAAAAACATAAAGACCCGCAAGTCTTAAAAAAACTAAAAACAGCCCGCCTTTTTAGCGTCAAGAAAGCCGTTTGTCTATCTTTGCGCCACACAAATGGAAACAGATTACTTTATATATAAGGTCACGGGTTGGCTCGTTGTCATGCTTTTTACGCTGCAGCCTGTCGGGCAGTACGAATCACTGTCTGACGAGCGGGAGGCATGGGGCAGCGTACAGACCCTGCTGCTCGAATCCGAGATGCCCGCCTGCGTCGACCTGCCTTCCGGCCTGAACGCCACTCCTGCCGTCCGCCTGCGCCATCAGCATACGCCTGAGCCGCCTGCGGGCCTCTGCGCAGAGAAAGAAACGGCGCAGCAGGCTTTCCACCCCTTGAAACAGACACACACCGATGGCAGCGGCTACGTCCGCCGCCGTTCCACCCTGTGTACCTACCGGCTTTAGCCTCAGGCCCGCACTCCGCCCCGTTCCGCCGCCCCGGCCGCCCGCACATCGGCGCTGCGCTGACGGGACTTCCCCTTTTTATTCCCGCGGCGGCCACGTCCAGCCCGGACGTGCTGCCCGTATGTTTCACTTAACAATCATTTTATGGGACTTGTATTATTATATCTGACCCTTGCACTTTCCGTATCATTCCTCTGCTCCGTCATGGAAGCAGTCCTGTTGTCCACCCCCATGTCCTTCATCACCATGAAGGAACAGGCCGGCGTCAAGTCGGCCACCCTGCTCAAGAAGCTGAAGCAGGACATTGACAAACCCATCGCCGCCATCCTCTCCTTGAACACCATTGCCCACACCGTGGGTGCGGCCGGCGTGGGCGCCGAGGCCGTCAAGGTATTCGGCGAAGCCTATTTCGGCATCATCTCCGCCGTGCTGACCATCCTCATCCTCGTCCTCTCCGAGATTATCCCGAAGAGCGTGGGTGCCAACTACTGGCGCTCGCTGGCCGTGTCGTCCGCCCGCATCATCCGCGCCATGATCATCATCTCCTACCCGCTGGTATGGCTGTCCGAACTGATAACCAAGCTGGTGTCGCCGTCCAAGCACGAGGCCTCGGTGAGCCGCGAGGAAGTGTCGGCCATGGTCTCCATCGGCGCCGAGGAAGGCGTGTTCCAGAACAAGGAGAACCGGATGATTCAGAACCTCATCAAGCTGGACGACGTGAAGGCCCACGACGTGATGACGCCGCGCGTGGTGGTGGCCGCCGCCCCCGAAAGCATGACCCTGCGCGAGTTCTACCAGAACAAGCAGTTCTGCAACTACTCCCGCATCCCCGTCTACGGCGAGAACCAGGACAGCATCACAGGCTACGTCCTGCGCCAGGCCGTACTGGAGCGCCTGGCCGAGGACAAGTTCGACATGAAGCTGGCCGACATCAAGCGCGACATCCTCACCTTCCCCGAGAGCTGCCAGGTATCGGCCATCTGGGAGAAGATGCTGGAAAAGAAGGAACACATCTCCATCGTCATCGACGAGTACGGCACGCTGCGCGGCATCGTCACCATGGAGGACATCATCGAGACCGCCCTCGGCTTCGAGATTGTGGACGAGCGCGACGCCGTCACCGACATGCAGAAACTGGCCCGCGACCGCTGGCAGAAGCGGAAGGCGGAAAGCGAAAAGAACCTTCAGAACCAATAAACAGAGAGGAAAAAACGACCGACTGGCGGGGATATTTTTCTGTCAAGTTCCCGCCAGCCGTCACAGGAGCCTCCTTCCGTTCCCCTCCGTCCCTCCAAAGACGGAATGAATCCGGAGGAGACAGATACAGATACGGCCCGTGGTGAATACCTGTTTTCACTACGGGCCGTTCAAGTATCCGGCAAAGAGAATGCAAGCGGAAACTGCGCACCGACCGGAAAGTCCGTTTCTCGCCCTCATTATCAGGGCTTAGGCCGTGCAAGCATCCACCGTGCTCCGTGCAAGCGTCCGGCGCGGGCCGTGCAAGCATCCTCCAAGCGTAATGCAAGCGTCCTCCAAACGGGGTACAAGCACCCCCTCGCCAAGGGTCTCAAAGCCCCCTGTCACTCCACGGTCACCGCCGTTCCGGCCGCCGTCACCATCAGCATGGAGCCGCTGCCGCCCACGGTCTCGTAGTCCAGGTCCACGCCTATCACGGCATTGGCTCCCAGGGCGCGCGCCTGGGCTTCCATCTCGCGCAGGGCCGTCTCCTTGGCCTCGCGCAGCACCTCCTCGTAGGCGCCGCTGCGTCCGCCCACAATGTCGCGGATGCTGGCAAAAATATCGCGGAACACGTTGGCACCGATGATGGTCTCGCCCGAAACGATGCCGTAGTAACGGGTTATCCTTCGCCCGTCAATCACAGAAGTTGTAGTCAGTAACATATCAATCTCGTCTTTTTTAAGTTATTTGCTTCCATTAGACGCAGGGGGAGGGCGAAAAGTTGCAGGAAGGAGCAAAAAGATGCCCAAGGAAACGCCGGCCGCCGGCCTGCCTCTCTCCGGCCGCGGGCTTGCGCCAAAGCCTCTGCAAGCAAGCGTGCAGCGATGCTGCATGCTTGTTACAGCTCTTCTGCAAGCCTGCTTGCAGCACGGATGCAACAGGCTTGCAGGAAGGAAGATATTTATTCTCCGGAAAGCAGACGCATACGCTTACAGCGGAATGGACCGGACTGCCCGGACCTCAGAACATCCGGCTCACCCGTTCCACGCCGGCCACCAGCGCGTCGACCTCTTCCTTCGTGTTGTACAGGGCGAAGGAGGCGCGGACGGTGCCCTCGATGCCGAGGCGCTGCATCAGCGGCTGGGCGCAGTGATGGCCCGTGCGGACGGCGATGCCGAGGCGGTCGAGCAGGGTGCCCATGTCGAAGTGGTGGATGTTGCCCACAAGGAAGGAAATGACGCTGCCCTTCTCGGCGGCCTCGCCGAAGATGCGCATGCCGGGTATCTCCTTCAGGCGGCGGGTGGCGTAGTCGGTCAGTTCGTGCTCGTAGGCGGCGATGCGGTCCATGCCGAGGGCGGAAACGTAGTCGAGCGCACGGGCCAGGCCGGTGGTGCCGATGTAGTCGGGCGTGCCGGCCTCGAACTTGAAGGGCAGTTCGTTGAACGTGGTGCGCTCGAACGAGACGTGCTGTATCATCTCGCCGCCGCCCTGATAGGGAGGCAGGCGGTCCAGCCAGTCCTCCTTGCCGTAGAGCACGCCTACGCCCGTGGGGCCGTAGACCTTGTGGCCGGAGAAGACGTAGAAGTCGGCGTCGAGCGCCTGTACGTCCACCGGCATGTGGGGGATGCTCTGCGCGCCGTCCACCAGCACGGGGACGCCGTGGGCATGGGCGGTGGCTATCATCTGCCGCACGGGGTTGACGGTGCCCAGCACGTTGCTGACGTGGGCCACGCAGACAATCCGGGTGCGCGGAGTGAAGAGCCGCTCGTATTCGTCCAGCAGCAGTTCGCCGCGGTCGTTCATGGGGATGACGCGGAGGACAATGCCCTTGCGCATCTGCAGCAGCTGCCAGGGGACGATGTTGCTGTGGTGCTCCATGGTGGAGACAATCACCTCGTCGCCCTCCTTGAGGAAGGCTTCGCCGAAGCTGGAGGCCAGCAGGTTGATGCTCTCGGTGGTGCCGCGGGTAAAGACTATCTCGTTGGTGCTGCGGGCGTTGATGAAACGGCGCACGGTCTCGCGGCTGGCTTCGTGGAGCTCGGTGGCCTGCTGGGACAGGAAGTGGACACCGCGGTGTACGTTGGCGTTGACGCTGTAATACTCGTCGGTGATGGCGTCGACCACGCAGCGCGGTTTCTGGGTCGTGGCGCCGTTGTCCAGGTAGACCAGCGGCTTGCCGTAGACGGTGCGGGCAAGGATGGGGAAGTCTTGCCTCACCCCCATCCCCTCTCCCAGGGAGAGGGGGGAAGAAAACATTTGTGGGTTATTCTGTTCAGACATATTATTCATCTATTATTCATTCAATTGCTCCATCCTTTTTCTTCAAAAAGAATGTAGCTTTCAGCCTCTTCCCATACTTTCACATCCGCCCGCTCCTCCCCTCTCCTTGGGAGAGGGGCCGGGGGTGAGGCCTGCGGGTTGCTTACTTGCAGATAGCACACCCCTGACACTTGTTCAGCTCGCCGCGGAAGCGCTTCTCTACCAGCAGGTGCAGGCGGTCGCGCAAGGCGTCGAGGCGGATGGTGTCTATCACTTCGTTGACGAAGGCGAACATCAGCAGCAGACGGGCTTCGTGCATCGGAATGCCACGCTGACGCATGTAGAACAGCGCTGCGTCGTCCAGCTGGCCGACTGTCGCACCGTGACTGCACTTCACGTCGTCGGCATAGATTTCCAGCTGCGGCTGGGTGTACATACGGGCCTCGCGAGTGGCGCAGAGGTTGCGGTTGGTCTGCTGCGAGTTGGTGTGCTGCGCGCCGGGGCGCACCAGGACGAGTCCGGCAAAGGCGCCCGTGGCCTGGTCGTCGAGCACATACTTGAAAAGCTCGTTCGACGTACAGCGGGGCACGGCGTGGTCGATGACGGTGTGGGTGTCCACATGCTGGTTCTTGTCGGCAATGGCCATGCCGCAGAGGTTGATTTCGGCATTCTCGCCGGCCAGGGTCACGTTGACGGTATTGCGCGTGGTACCGCCCGTCAGCGTCATGCCGTTCAGCAAGACGTTGCTTCCGCTGTCCTGACGGACGTACATGCTGCTGACACGCACGGTGCTGGTATGTGTCTCCTCCAGCTCGTAGAGGTCGAGGACGGCGTCGCGGCCCACAAAGACCTCCACCACCTGCGTGGCCAGGAAGTTGACTGCATCCATCGCGTGGTCGCACACCAGCAGGCGGGCCTGTGCACCGTCTTCGAGCACAATCAGCACGCGGCGGTTCACCATCAGGTTGACGTCGCTGCGCAGGATGTTGACCAGCTGGATGGGGCGCTCCACCACTACGTTCCTGGGGATGTAGAGCAGCACGCCGTCCTGTGCCAGGGCGGTATTGAGGGCGGTCACTCCGTCCTTGGACGTATCGGCCAGCTTGCCGTAGTACTTCTTCACCAGTTCGGGATGTTCCGTTGCCAGCTGCCTGAGGCTGCCGAAGATTACGCCTTCGGGCAGGGGCGACGAACCGCGGCCTGCAAGTGGCGAGCCGCTGGTGGCCGACGGGGGAGTGGTGGCTGCATAAAACGCGTCGTTCACGACAAAATAGAGCGAGGTGCTCATGTTGGGCACGTCGCACTTGAACACGTCGTAAGGATTGACGGGGATGTCCAGCCGGTTGAGGTTGAGCCCGTAGTCGGGTTCAAACAGCCTGCTGACATCGGTATATTTGTATCGTTCGTCCTTGCGGGTGGGGAAGCCCAGGCGCTCGAAGTCGGCAAACGCCGCCGCGCGCGGAGCATTCATCACCTCGCAGCTGTGCCGGCATATCATGGCCTCGCACTGCGAGAACAGGTCGATGTATTGTTGTTCGGGTCTCATAATTCTTCTTTCTTTTTAGATACGCGGACGACACGGATCATACGGACGAACGCGGATGGATTATTTCATACGTTGACGACTGAATATCTTTCGTCTGAATGCCGGTTCGGGACCAAAGTTTAAAATGAGTCCCACTTCAATACCGGTAGCTTTCAGATAATTCATAAGTTGTGCTTCGTGTCCCGGAGTAATATCCTCAACAGCCTTCAACTCAAGAATAACAACTCCTTCCACCAAAATATCAGCATAATACAAGCCTACCACTTCTCCTTTGTAATAGACTTCTATCTTTTTCTGCGGTTCACACTTCAAACCGGAACGAAGCAATTCCTTATATAACGCATTCTGATAAACATTCTCCAGAAAGCCATAGCCCAGCTCATGATAAACATCATAAAAGGCACGCAAGATCTTGCTTGTTATATAAGAATGCAGCACCATATAAATATAAATCCGTGTTAATCCGCCTTATCCGCGTAGTCCGCGTATCTATCATTATTCGCTAACTTCCTTTTTAATCCAGTCGAAGCCGCGGTTCTCGATTTCCGTGGCCAGCTCGGGGCCACCGGTCTTCACGATGCGGCCGCCCAGCAGGACGTGTACCACGTCGGGCTTCAGATAGTCCAGCAAGCGCTGGTAGTGCGTGATGACCATGGCCGAAGTCTGCGGCGTGCGCAGCTTGTTGAAGCCCTCGGCCACAATACGCAACGCATCCACGTCGAGGCCGGAGTCTGTCTCGTCGAGGATGGCAAAAGTGGGCTCCAGCATGGCCATCTGGAAGATTTCGTTGCGCTTCTTCTCGCCGCCGCTGAAACCCTCGTTCACCGAACGGTTGGCCAGCTTGCTGTCCAGCTCGACGATGGCACGCTTCTCGCGCATCAGTTTCAGGAACTCGCTTGCCGAAAGGGCAGGCAGGTGGCGGTACTTGCGCTGCTCGTTGACGGCAGTACGCATGAAGTTCACCATCGACACGCCGGGAATCTCGACCGGCGTCTGGAAGGAGAGGAAGATGCCCTCGTGGGCACGGTCTTCGGGCGA
>NZ_CASFWU010000017.1 GCF_949298305.1 uncultured Bacteroides sp.
TAGGCCAGGAAGAAGCGCTGTTCGGGCGTGAAGCCGTCCTTCACCTCGAGGGGCGCCTGTGCCGTGGCGTTCTTGAAGGCCTGGAAGGCCACTTGCAGGCCACCGTGGTCGGCAATGTTCTCGCCCAGTGTCATGCGGCCGTTGGCGTGTACGCCCGGAGCCACTTCGATGCTGTCGAAGAAGGCCACCATCACGTCGGCACGTTCCTCGAACTTCTTGGCGTCGTCTTCGGTCCACCAGTCCTTCAGGTTACCGTCCTTGTCGTACTGCCGGCCCTGGTCGTCGAAGCCGTGGGTCATTTCGTGACCGATGACTACGCCGATGGCGCCGTAGTTGAAGGCGTCGTCCGCATTCATGTCGAAGAAGGGCGGCTGCAGGATGGCTGCCGGGAAGCAGATTTCGTTCGTGGTCGGGTTGTAGTAGGCGTTCACGGTCTGCGGCGTCATCAGCCATTCGTCCTTGTCGACGGGCTTGCCGGCCTTGGCCATGTTCTCGTCGCTGGCCCAGCAGGTGGCGCGCTCAATGTTGGCCCAGTAGGAGTCATCCTTCACCTCCAGCGTGGAGTAGTCCTTCCACTTGTCGGGATAGCCTATTTTCACATGGAAGGCGGCCAGCTTCTCCTGCGCTTTCTGCTTGGTCTCGTCGCTCATCCAGGCCAGGTTGCTGATGCGCTCGCCCAGACTGGTCTGCAGGTTCTTCACCAGCGTCACCATGCGTTCCTTGGCGGTTGCGGGGAAGTACTTCTCCACGTACATCTGGCCTACGGCCTCGCCCAGCACGCCGCTCACGGTAGAGACGGCACGCTTCCAGCGGGGCTGCATCTCCTGCGCGCCGGACATGGTGCGTCCGTAGAAGTCGAAGTTCTGCTCCACGATGGCATCGTTCAGGTAGCCGGCGGCACGGTCAATGAGTTTCCATTGCAGGTAGAGGGCCTGCTGGTCGGCGGGCAGCGTGTCCAGTATTTTGGCAGCCTCGGCCAGCGACTCGGGCTGTCCCACGATGATTTCCTGCACGTCCTTCAGTCCCAGGTTGGTGAGGTAGGCATCCCAGTTGAAGGTAGGATAGCGCTTGCGCAGTTCGTCCATCGTCATCTTGTTGTAGTTGGCGTGCGGGTCGCGCAGGTCCACCCGGCTGCGGAAGGCCTTGGCCAGGCGTGTCTCCACGTCCATCACGAGGGCGCTTCCCTGCTGGGCCGTGGCCTCGTCGAATCCGGCCAGCTGGTACATCTTCTGCACATGCAGCTTGAAGGCTTCGCGGATTTTGGTCGTGGCCTCGTCCGTGCCCAGGTAATAGTCGCGCTCGCCCATGCTCAGTCCGGCCTGGCTGGTGTAGACGGCGTTCATGCTGCTGTTCATCTCGTCAGCGCCCACGCCGGTGCCCAGATAGCCGGTGATGCCTCTGCGCTCCAGCGAGCCCAGCAGGGCGTATACGTCCTTCTTGTCTTTCAGGGCGGCAATCTCGTCCAGCTCGGCCTTGATGGGGGCTACGCCCTCCTGGTTCAGCTTCACGCTGTCCATGGCAATCTTGTAGAGGTCGCCCACCTTCTGTGCCACGCTGCCGGCTTCGTGCTGAGTGGCGGCCAGTTCCTCGATAAGGCCCTGAATCTGCTTGCGGTTGTTCTCGGCCAGCACGGTGAACGAGCCGTACTGTGAATACTCGTCGGTCAGCGGGTTGTTCTTAATCCATCCCCCGCAGGCATAACGGTAGAAGTCTGTGCCCGGCAGGTTGGTCGTGTCCAGATTGGCAAGGTCGATGCCGGCGGTCAGTGCGGCCGGCTGCTTGCCGGTGTTGCAGGCAGCCAATGCCATGCAAAGGGCTGCAACGGGAAAGTAGTTTTTAAAATTCATGGTGCTTATTTGTTTAATTAAAAGATTGTATGCTATCACTTCCGCGCTTCCTCCAGCTCGGTCGAGGCGGCGTCCCATTCCTCCATCAGGCTGTCCAGCTGCTGCTTCAGCTTCTGGTGCTGCTCGTAGAGCGACATGTCCGAAGCCCCTTCGGGCGTGGCCAGCTTCTCTTCCACGATGGCAATGGCGGCTTCGGTCTGGCCGATGCCCTCCTCGCACTCGGCCACACGGCGCTCCAGCTTCTTCAGGCGCTTGTTGAGTTCCTTCTGTTCCTGCCAGAGCCTCACCCCCGCCCCCTCTCCCGAGGAGAGGGGAGTAGTAGCGGCATTCTTCTTATTATTGGAGACAAAGAGGGAATCCAATCTTCCTCCCCTCTCCTTGGGAAAGGGGTTGGGGGTGAGGCCTGAGGGGTCGGGGGTGAGGCCTGAGGGGTCGGAGGTGAGGCTCTTGCTCCGTATAAAGTCGTAAATGCCTCCCAGGTGCTCCTTCACCACTCCGCCGCCGAACTCATAGACTTTAGTCGCAAGCCCGTCCAGAAAATCACGGTCGTGGCTGACAATAATTACTGTTCCGTCGAAATCGCGGATGGCTTCCTTCAGCACGTCCTTGGAGCGCATGTCCAGGTGGTTGGTGGGCTCGTCGAGGATGAGGAAGTTCACCGGTTCCAAGAGCAGCTTGATCATGGCCAGACGGGTGCGCTCGCCGCCGGAGAGCACCTTCACCTTCTTGTCCGAGGCCTCGCCGCCGAACATGAAAGCGCCCAGTATGTCGCGTATCTTCAGGCGGATGTCGCCCACGGCCACACGGTCGATGGTGTCGAACACCGTCAGGTTCTCGTCCAGCAGCTGTGCCTGGTTCTGGGCAAAGTAGCCTATCTGTACGTTGTGTCCCAGCGTAAGACGTCCGGTGTAGTCGGCAATCTCGCCCATGATGCACTTCACGAGGGTGGACTTCCCTTCGCCGTTCTTGCCCACGAAGGCCACCTTCTCGCCGCGGTTGATGGTGAGGTTGACGTCGTGGAAGACCACGTGGTCGCCGTAGGCTTTCGCTACGTCCTCGCAGATGACGGGATAGTTGCCGCTGCGGCTGGAGCAGGTGAACTTCAGGCGCAGGGCGGAGTTGTCCTCCTCGTCCACCTCGATGCGCTCAATCTTCTCCAGCTGCTTGATGCGGCTCTGCACCTGCACGGCCTTGGTGGCCTTGTAGCGGAAGCGCTCGATGAAGGCTTCGGTGTCCTCAATCTGCTTCTGCTGGTTCTCGTAGGCGCGCAGCTGCTGTTCGCGGCGCTCGCGGCGCAGGACGACGAACTCGTCGTACTTGACTTTATAGTCGTAGATGCGCCCGCAACTGATTTCGATGGTGCGGGTGGTGACATTGTTCAGGAAGGCGCGGTCGTGGCTGACAAGCACCACGGCGTTGGCCCGCGTGGCCAGGAAGTTTTCGAGCCACTGGATGGACTCGATGTCGAGGTGGTTGGTAGGCTCGTCGAGCAGGAGCACGTCGGGGCGGCGAAGCAGGAGCTTGGCCAGTTCGATGCGCATGCGCCATCCGCCGGAGAACTCGCTCGTGGGGCGGTCGAAGTCGGTGCGGCTGAATCCCAAGCCCTGAAGCGTGCGCTCAATCTCGGCATGGTAGTTGGTGCCTCCCATCAGGAGGAAGCGCTCGTTCTCGTGGGTGAAGCGTTCGATGAGTTTCTGATAGGCCTCGCTTTCGTAGTCGGTGCGCTCGGCCAGCTCGCGGTTCATGCGGTCAATGTCGGCCTGCATTTCGGCAATATGCTCAAAGGCCATCTCGGCCTCCTCCATCACCGTGTGTTCATCGCTCAGCACCATCACCTGCGGCAGATAGCCGATGGTACAGTCGCGGGGTACGGCCACCGTACCCTCCGTGGGCTGTTGCAGCCCCGCCAATATTTTGAGCATGGTAGACTTGCCTGCACCGTTCTTGCCCACCAGGGCAATGCGGTCTTTCTTGTTGATGACGTAGGAGACGTCCTCGAACAGTGGCGTCGCGTTGAATTCCACCTTCAGTCCTTCTACTGATATCATAAAGCCAATGTCTTTTTCATTTGAGCCTGCAAAGGTAGCGATTAGCGGCGAACAATGGACAATTCTGCCTCATCAATTATCAATTATCAACAATTCTGCTTACCTTTGAGGCTTAAAAGCACACTTTATGACTCAGACAGCTACCTATTGCCGCATCGGTCCGCATGTGCTGCGCCTCGGCGGCGTCTCTCCGCTGGAGCCGGACACCCTGCTGCCCTCGTTGGTTCCGTTTGTCCTTCCCGCCGGGGAAGGAGAGAGGGCGGACGACGTCATTGAGGTGGACATCCGCCCGGGCCAGGCCCCGGGCAAGGCCGAAGACACCTTTCCGCAACCCCTTTCCTTTGAATGGGAGAACGTCCGCTGCACCCTCCGCCGCAGGGCTGACGGAAGCTATCAGATTGGCATCGCCCCGGCGGACAATCCGGCTGCCGAAGCCTGTGCCGAATGCGCCGGCCGCTTCCGCCGCAACACCATCTTCCTGCCCGAGGCTCTGCGCCCGATGGCATCGTTCGTGCTGAACAACTTCCTGATGATGATTTACACCTTCGCCACGGCCGAACGGGGCACACTGATGGTACATGCCTCCGTCGTCTGCTACGACGGGCGGGGCTACCTTTTCCTGGGCAAGAGCGGTACGGGCAAGAGCACGCACACACGCCTCTGGCTGAGACACATCGGAGGAAGCCGCCTGCTGAACGACGACAATCCCGTAGTGGCCCTTGACCCGGCAACGGGACAGGCAACGGTCTATGGTACGCCCTGGAGCGGCAAGACGCCCTGCTACCTGAACGAATCGGTGCCCGTGGGCGCCTTTGTCCGCCTGGAGCAGGCACCCGCCAACGCCATCAGCCGCCTGACGTCCACGCACGCCTTTGCAGCCCTGCTGCCCTCGTGCTCGTGCCTCAAGCAGGATGCGGCTATATATAAAGGTATCATTGACACCGTGACGCACATTGCCACCCGCATCCCCATCTGTCACCTGAAGTGCCTGCCCGACGAGGCCGCCGCCCGCCTCTGCATGCAGACCGTCACCCAAGCCGGAGGACAGCCATGAAGAAGACGCTTCCCAACGACCTGCTCATGGCCGAGGTGACCGAACTCATCCGGCAGGGACACACAGTGACGCTGACGGCACGGGGCAACAGCATGAACCCCTTCATAGCCGACCGCCGCGACCGCGTGATACTGAGCCCCTGCGCCGAAGACCGGCTGCGGCCCGGCGACGTGGTGCTGGCCTTGACGGACGACTCCCGCTACGTGCTCCACCGCATTGTGCAACGCCGGGGCGATGAACTGACACTGATGGGCGACGGAAACCTGAAGCAGACCGAGCGGACAGACACACACCGCGTCGTCGGCCTGCTGACCGCCGTCATCCGCAAGGGGCGCACCTACACGACCGACAGCACCGCCTGGCAACGCTACTCCCGCTGGTGGATGAGACTCACACCCGTGCGCAGATGGTTACTGGCAATATACAGAAGAAGTAAGAGTTGACTCCCGACTACTAAAATACAAACCGTTATGAAAATCAAGCCCGAATTCATGCTTCACCAGATTGGCGACGAATACATCGTCATGCACGACGGCTCCACGAACGTGGACTTCAGCCGCATCATCAACCTCAACCACACGGCGGCCTACCTGTGGCAGCGCTTCCGCAACGAAGACTTCGACGCCGAAGCCCTGGCCGGCGCCCTGACCGGCCGCTACGAAGTCGACGGACAGCGTGCCCGCCGCGATGCCGAGGAGTTCATCCAGTCGCTGCAACGTTGCGGCATTCTTAGCTGACGGGACTGCCATGATGCACGAAGCCTTCTTCTCGCTCGTCCGCGCCGGACTGTGGGGCACGCCCGCCGAAACGGCGCTCTTCAGCGGACTGACCTCCGCCCACTGGCAGGAGCTCTACCGGCTGGCCTATACGCAGTCGTTGCAGGCCATTGTCTTCGACGGGGTGAACACGCTGCCCGCCGAGTTGCGGCCGCCCCGTCCGCTCTACCTGCAATGGGCGGCGCAGACGCTGCTGACAGAGCAGGCCAACGACCGGCTGAACCGCATGGTCGTCCGTCTGAACAGCCTCTACACCGCCGCCGGTCTCCATCCCGTCCTGCTCAAGGGACAGGGCATGGCCGCCTGCTACCGCGAACCCCGCCACCGCCAGTGCGGCGACATCGACATTTACCTGGGCAAGGACGGACAACCGCAGGCCAACCGCCTGCTGCTCCAGGCCGGAGCGTGCGAGGCGGGCGAAGAGTCTGACAAACATGCCAGCTACGAGCTGGACGGGGTACACATTGAGAACCACCGCCTCGTCAACCGCACGAACAATCCCCTGGCCAACCGCCGCTTTGCCCGCCTGGTCCGTGCGTGGTATCCGCAGGAAGCCGAACAGCGCATCGGCATGCCCACGCCGCCGCCCACGTTCAACGCCCTCTACATCTTCCTCCATGCCTTCGAGCACTTCCTGAGCGGAGGCATCGGCCTGCGCCAGCTGTGTGACTGGTGCTGCCTGCTCCGCACCCGCCATGCCGACATTGACGCCGCCCGCCTCGTCAGCGACCTGCACCGCCTGGGCCTGCTGCGCGCCGCCCGCGCCTTCGGCCATGTGGCTGTCTGCCACCTGGGCCTGCCGCCCCAGTACCTGCCTTTCGACACAGCCGGATGCAGACGCCTGGGCGAGGAGCTGGTGGAGGAAATCTTCGCAACGGGCAATTTCGGCAAGCACGACCGCCGCGTGTCCCCGCGTCCTGCGGGCTATTGGCGGGGCAAGTGGCACACCTTCTGCCGCGCCACGCGCCGTGTGGCCCGTCTCTACGGCTATGCTCCCGCAGAAGCCTGCTTCCATCCCGTGACGCTTGTCAAGAGGAGCGCCGCCGGGCAGTGGAACCTGCTGAAAAAACGTCTGCGCCCATGAAGAAGAAAAGCAGCCTTCTCCTGACTTACCTGTGGGACCTTTCGCGCGGACAGCGCGGACGCATCCTGCTGAACTGCCTTTCCGGCATACTGGGCACGGCCTTCGCCCTGGGCTTCGTCTACACGTCCAAACTGCTTATCGACACCGCCACCGGCAGCCGCACCGGAAGCCTGGCCGTACTGGCCGCCACAACCGTCGGCCTGCTGGCCATGCAACTGCTGTGCGGCGCCGCCGAGACGTGGGTCGGCGCCCGCATGGAAGTGGAGGCCGCCAACGCCTTGCGCCACCGCCTCTTCGGCCGCCTGCTGCGCAGCCGCTGGAACGCATTGGAGCAACTGCACACGGGCGACGTCGTCAACCGCGTGGAGCAGGACACCACGGCCATCGTCACCCTGCTTACCTCCTCGCTGCCCACGGCCGTAGTCACCGCCGTGCAGCTTGTGGCAGGCTTTGTCTTCTTCTACGCCCTCGACCCCGTGCTGCCCTGGCTCGTGGCGGGCATCCTGCCCCTGTTCCTGCTGGGCGCCCGTTTCTACATGCGCCGCATGCACCGCCTCACCCACGACATCCGACGCAGCGACAGCCGCATCCAGGCCGTCATTCAGGAGAGCCTGCAACACCGCACCGTCATCAAGACGCTGGAACAGGACGAGGGGCGCATCCGCAACCTGGGCACCCTACAGGATGTCCTGCGCACGCAGGTACTGAGCCGCACGCGCTTCTCGCTTGCGGCCCGCATGGCCGTCTCTGCCGCCTTTGCCGGGGGCTATGTCACCGCCTTCATCTGGGGAGCCGTCCGCCTGAGCACAGGCAGCATCACCGTGGGCACGCTGACCGCCTTCCTTCAGCTCGTGGCCCGCATCCAGCGTCCGGCATTCGACCTTTCGCGCCTCGTCCCCTCCGTCAACAACGCCCTGACTGCCGCCGACCGCCTGCTGGAGCTGGAGCGCCTGCCGGCCGAGGACGAGGGAGCCGCCGTCCGCTTTGCCCGGACGCCGCTGCTCACCATCGAGAACCTGCGCTTTGCCTACTCCGAGGGCGACGCGCCCGTGTTCTGCCAGTTCAGCCACCGCTTCGAGCCCGGCACCTGCACCGCCATCATGGGCGAGACGGGCCGCGGCAAGACCACCCTCGTGCGCCTGCTCCTGGCTCTGGCCGAGCCGCAGGAAGGGAGCATCACGCTGACAGACGGCGACACGGCCTGCCCTGTGTCGGCCAGCACGCGGGGCAACTTCGTCTACGTGCCGCAAGGCAACACGCTGTTCAGCGGCACCGTGCGCGACAATCTGCTGATGGGCAACCCCGACGCCACACCGGGCCAGCTGGACGAAGCCCTGCACACCGCCGTGGCCGACACGTTCGTCGCCGCCCTGCCCCAGGGACTGGACACCCCCCTCGGCGAACAGGGAGGCGGACTGAGCGAAGGGCAGGCACAGCGCATCGCCATTGCCCGCGCCCTGCTGCGCCCCGGCCGCATTCTGCTGCTGGACGAGGCCACTTCGGCCCTCGACCCCGAAACGGAACGCACGCTCCTGCACCGCCTGCGCCGCCTGGCACAGGGCAAGACGCTGCTCTTCGTCACCCACCATCCGGCCCTGGCCGAAGCGTGCGACGAGACAATACGGCTGTAAGGAAAGCAGCGCCGGCAACGTGCCGCCCGCAGGCGGCATACAGGCTCAATGTCCGAGCTTTTCCAGCCAGGCCTGCACGGCCTTGCGTGCCGTTTCGGGTTCATGCTGGGCGGTTGACCCGCGGACGGCCAGGCCTTTCAGCACCTTCCCGCCGGGGCAGGCCGACTGAATGCGCCGTTCTGTCGACGAAAGCCCGCTGCCCTCGTGCGTACAGAAGGGAACAATCGTCTTGCCCTGCCAGTCGTGCTTCTCGATGAAGGTATAGACCGCCATCGGCATTTCGCCCCACCAGTTGGGATAGCCCAAATAAATGACGTCGTAATCCTCGACACGGATGTCGCCCTTGACAGGCGGGCGGGCGTCCGACTGTTTCTCGCGCCTGGCCACCTCGATGCACGAGTCGTAGGAGGCGGGATAAGGCTTTACGGTCTCAATGCGGAACAGGTCGGCACCGGTCCGGGCAGCAATCATTTCTGCCACGATGTGCGTGTTTCCTTTCTCAATGTAGCCCACGGCGTAATTCTCGTCCGCCCGTGAGAAGAAGGCGACGAGCGCCTTTTGTCCGGTTCTCAAATCTTCCATAGTCGCTTTTTCTTTTGCGTGCTGTGCATGCCCTCCAACCGAGGCGAGCAGCAGCATCAGGGTAAACAGTAATTGTCTCATCGTTATTCTCTATAATTTATAGCGCAGCCATATCACGTCGTTGTCCAGCCGCTTCACCTGCTCCAGCCGGAGCTTTACGGGCATGCGGCCGTTGTCTGAAATGCCGTCGAAGAGTGAGGTCTCGCCCCCGCGGCCGTCGATGCCCGGCGCCAGCAGGAGGCTCACCTCGTCTATCAGCCCCGCCTCCAGGAAGCCGCCGTTGATATGTCCTCCCCCCAACAGCCCCAGGCGCCTGACGCCGAACTGCTCATACAGGATTTCCAGGGCCTTGGCCAGATCGATGCGTCCTTTTCCGGCCGCAATCCACGAGATTTCCTGACTGCGCAGGGTTTCAAGATATTCTTCCGAAGCGTTTTCGCTTACGATACATACCAGGGGGACTCCGTCGATGCTGTTGGATTTCCAGCGCAAACGTCCCCAAGTGTCCACAGACACCATGTAGGCATCCGACTCCTCGGCCATGAACGTGCTGACGTGCCCTACGGGCTTGTCGACGGCCGGCACAAACGGTTCGGGGGCAGCGTTGTAGTGCTCCATCGTGACACGCCCCTCAAGCAGGGAGGGGCAATCCAGTTCCTCCAGTGCGGCGTAATACTCGTCGCCGCTGATTTTCTCCACCATGGCGCAGTCGATGCGTCCGTCGATGGATGCCACCATGTGGCAGATAACATAAGGTCTCATCATTATACGGTTGTTTTTCCGGTCCTGACAGGCCGATTGCGCTATCCGGGCCGGGTGTGATTGGTTTTCTATCGGCTGTCCGGCCGGAGCGGGCCATAGAAGTAAGAGGCCGTGGCGCCTCCGTCCATCAGGAAGTCCGAGCCGGTAATAAAAGCTCCTTTCTCGCCCAGCAGCAGTTCGGCCACGTGCGCCACTTCATCTGCCGTGCCGGGACGTCCGGCAGGACACCGTGCAAACATGTCCTTGTAAAACCCGCCCCGCGGCCCGTTGAACTCGTCAATGGCCAGCGGAGTGACGATGATGCCGGGAGAGACGGAATTGATGCGCGCTCCCCGCCGGCCCCACTTCACGGCCTCGGCCATCACGCGCTTCACGTTGCAACGCTTGGCCAGCTGATAGGCGTGCAGCGTGTCGCGGATGTTTTCCGGCCGGAGCATTTCCAGGGAAAGCAGCTCCCCGACAGGCGTCGTGGCAAGCAGACGGTCTTCTTCGGGCGTGAGTGCAGGCAGGCGGTAGCCCGACTGACTGGAAACCGTCACGCCGGTTCCGCCCCAGGCCATCACCTTGCCCACCTCTTCCAGCAGCAGGGCCGTGCCGTACAGGTCTACGCGGAGTATGGTCTCAACCGGCGCCTGGCTGGGCGATACGCCGGCTGCATTCACCAGATGACGGATATCGCCATACTTGCACGCCTCGGCTATCAGCGAAAGCACGGACGGGCGCGACCCGAGGTCGGCTTCTACGGCAACGGCATCGAAGCCGGCGGCGTCCAACACACCGGCAGCGGCCTGCGCACGGGACAGGCTACGGTCTGCGACGACTATTTTCTTGCCGGAAGCAATCCGGCGTACAATGGCAAGCCCTATCTGTCCGGCTCCCATCCAGATGACTGTGTCTTTTTTCCTTTCCATCCTTTTCCTATGTATTTTACAGTGAAAGTTCCGTTTCCCGTCACCGGACAGGAGCCAGAGTCCTTGCAAAGAAAGCGGCAAGTTTCGCAACGGCGCGGGCCACGTACTCGGGACGGTCGTACAGACCGATGTGTGAAGATTCCTCCACGACGAAGACTTCCTTGTCCGTGCCCGGCAGGGCCCGGTAGAAGCGGTCGGTCTGCCAGTCGGAGTCGGCCTTGCCTCCCACCACAAGCAGTACAGGCTGCGTCAGCAGATAAATGTTCTCGACGGCCGAGAAAGCCATCTTGGTAGCCTGGCTGCGGCGCAGGTAATAGTTGTCGGCGCGCGGATGCCATGCGCGCGCAGTACGGTAATAGTCATATCCTTCCCTGAACGAGGGAGCAGTCCCGTCCGTAGGCTCCGGGCACATATAGACCTTCATCAGCTCCGCACCGCGGGCTTCTTGGGTGCGCTGTGCGGAGACCTCTTCCAGCAGGGCTATCTGCTCGTCCACCGTACGGCCGCGCAACCAGCTCTCACGGTTGGCCGCACCGATGTCGGCCGCACTGACTCCGGCCACGGCACGGATGCGGCGGTCGGTGGGAGCTGTGGCAATGACATAGCCTCCGCCTGCACAGATGCCCAACGCACCGATGCGGCTTTCGTCGACGAAGGGCAGTGTGACCAGATAGTCAACGGCATAGCGAATGTCCTCCACCCGTTCGTAGGGTGCCTCCGAATAATGCGGAGTGCCGCCGCTCTCGCCCGCATAGGCCGCATCAAAGGCCAGCGTCACAAAACCGCATTCGGCCAGCCGGAAGGCATAGAGGCCCGCCGACTGCTCTTTCACGCTCCCTGCCGGATGGACGCTCAACACGGCAGGATAGCGCTTTGACGCATCGAAACCGGCGGGCAGGAACAGATTGCCGACCAGCACGATGTTATTGCTGCGCAGAAACGACACTTTACGGACGACAATCCCCGTATTCTTTTCTACCGGAGTGACGGTCACCGCCTCCGTGGCCGGGACTCCCGGCAGACAGCCTGTCTGGGCAGAAACGGCGCTGCCCAGCAACAAGGCTGCAAATGCTGACAATAAGTACCTCATATCCATTTTATTTACTAAAGTTTCGGTTTTCATATTCATTGGGCAGTCAAGGAGTCAGGAAGCTAAAGAATTAAGCCGATACTCCGTAAGCCGTCTACTTCCTCCATTGGCCTTTGACTCCTTACCGGCCGGCAGACCATTCGCTGACGGGCGGCGGCACGGGCGGCAGCAGAAATCCGCCGCCGTCCGTCTCCGGCCTTTCCCGCAGGCAAAGGTAGCGGAGACGGCCCGCATACAGCTTATACAGATTGCTGAATATCCTACCAGAATTGCGGTTTTGACGCAGTTTGTACTTGCGGTGAAGAAAAATACTGTACTTTTGGCCGCAGGAACATCACTGCCGCACCGTCAAACCGTAAATTCGCATCAGAAAATGGACAATCAGTTGTTAAACATCGAAACCGTGGCCCAGTACAACGACCTGTTGGGAGTGGAGACCCTGCACCCGCTGGTCAGCGTCGTAGACCTGTCAAAAGCCCGTCCCATGAGACACATGAGGCATACGTTCAGCTTTTACGTCATCTTCCTGAAGGACGAGAAAAACTGCGAGCTGACCTACGGCCGCCAGCGCTACGACTACCGGAAAGGTTCCGTGGTGTGTCTGTCACCCGGCCAAGTGATAGGGATAGAAGACAACGGCGAAGAGTTCCAGCCGAAGGGATGGGCTCTGTGCTTCGACGCGGAACTGATACGCGGCACGCAGCTGGGACGCAACATGGGCGAATACACCTTCTTCTCGTACGAAGTGAACGAAGCCCTGCACCTGTCGGAAAGCGAAAGGCACGTGTTCGTGGACTGCCTGGAAAAAATAAACGCCGAACTGGGGCATGCCGCCGACCGCCTCAGCAAGCGACTGATAACAAACAACATCGAACTGCTGCTGAACTATTGCCTGCGTTTCTACGAAAGGCAGTTCACAACGCGCGAACCCGTCAACCGCGACATACTGATGCGCTTCGAGTCGCTGTTGGACCAATATTTTGCCGGAGGGAAAGCCCGCGAAGAAGGCCTGCCTACCGTGAAGTTCTGTGCCGGCGAACTGTTCCTGTCGCCGGGTTACTTCGGAGACCTTATCAAAAAAGAGACAGGCAAGTCGGCGCAGACA
Organism: uncultured Bacteroides sp.; assembly: GCF_949298305.1. Taxonomy (GTDB): domain Bacteria; phylum Bacteroidota; class Bacteroidia; order Bacteroidales; family Bacteroidaceae; genus Bacteroides. Next base: position 12,891 of record NZ_CASFWU010000017.1, read on the forward strand.
TACATCCAGCACAAGGTAATCGGCCTGGCCAAAGAACTGATTCTAAACCCTGCAAGCTCCATCACACAAGTGGCCTACGAACTGGGCTTCCAATATCCACAACATTTTACCCGCCTGTTCAAACGGATGGTAGGACAGACACCGCAAGAATACAGGAACCGGAAGAAAACCACATAACCCCTTGGCGCAAGACCGGCCCATCCGGCACAAGTACAGCACGAACTGTCATTCTGACACTTTGTCCGCCGAAGCCCGCGAGAATCGCGTATTTGCGGGCGGAAGGGCAGGCGGCGGAAATTTTCGGATCGGCAAGAGCTTATCTTGCTGTACCGCAAGCGGGTAGCGAAATGTTTACAAATAAAATAGAAGAAAATTGCGGCCGGAAAGGCCGCTGGAAGCACGATTCCACACCCGGACAAGCCATCGGACCGAGCCGCACAAGCATTGTTGCCGAGCCACACAAGCATTGTCCGGCAGCCGGACAAGCACGGAGCGCGTTCCGCACAAGCGTTTCGGACGGAAAAAAGATGCAATTCCGGCATCCGCAGCGTATATTCATGCGGTTTTAGCGTCGTTTTATGCAGTTCCGGCCTCTGTTTCGAGGAATTCAGCGGGAGGGCATGTTACAGAAAAAGGCGTTTCCGCCTCTTTTTGCAAGCAGAAACGCCTTAACTGAAACACAAAGACAAATGCTGCCTTCAGCCGACATGCGCCCGTCACTCGTCGGGCTGCGAGCGGAAACGAGCAAAATACTCCTTCAGCTGTCCGAAATACAAACTATCCGGCATCTCCCAATGGGTCTGAAGACCCCATCTTATCTGTCGGAATATCCAACTGCTTGTGCAGAAGTTTACAAGTAAACTTAATCGGATTATACAGATCAATCATTTTAATTTTCCGCTTTTGGTTAATCAGGTAATAAACATCTTTAATCAAATTAATCTACTTTAAACATCATGCCACGAAAAAACAACTAACTTTACAAAAAATACGATAGTCATGAAGAAGTTGATATACGCTTGCCTGTTAGGATGCTGCTTAGCCCTCTCTGCCTGCCATTCTGCAAAGAGCACCGGCACAACCAACCCTTACCTGACACATTACCTTTCTTCCGACTCAACGGTCGCCGGAAACGGAAAGGTAGTATCCTCCAAAGTGGACGACTTGAACAAGGAACGGTTGCACGAAACTGTCGCCCCGGAGAAAAAAGCATCATGGGCTGATATTTTGCGGGATATTTTGAAACGGCGGTAGGTGTTCTTCACCTCGCGCGCCACATTCTTCCAACTGGGCATCTCCTTCAGTTGGCGCCGCACCGGCATGTCGTAGAGCAAGAACAACAGCAACAACAGGATGCAGCCGTAGAGCACCCACCCGTATATCTGGCGGATGCTGACTTCCATCATTTGCGAGACGAACGTCTCCATATATTCACCCAGCGGGAAGGGCGAACTGCTGAACGACACGCGGTCGATGGCGCTGCCGTAGCGGGCCATGTTGTCCGTCATGTAGTAGGAAAGGGCACGTCCGTAAAGAGCCGAACCCTGCACGCCGCCCACCACCATGTGGAGCATGTTGAAAACGCTGAGCGCCTGGAAGAAGTGCTGGAAGGTCATAATCTCCTCTAAGCAAACCATAAACGTAGCACTCAGCACGGCATAGGCAAAACCGCGGCACATCGTCGGCAGATAGAGCTGCGACAGGTGTATCTCGCCCGAGAACAGGAAATAATAACCTGCCAGGTAGCACACCAGCGCCATGACACCCACGATAAGGAGCCGCAGGTAGTTGAAGCGGCGCACGTGCATCCACCAGTAGGCAAACAGACAGCCCGCCAGAATGCCTGCCAGCGCCAGCCAGTCCAACTGAACGCTGACGGTCTCGGCATAGTGCATCACCCCTTCGTAGAAACTTTCCTCCAGCACACGCTCCGTAGCCAGAATCATTTCGACCACCGTAATCAGTGCCAGAATGGGAAACAGATAGCGGTAGGTCCACATCTTGGGCTCCAGGAAAGGATGGCGGATGGCCAGCATGCGCTTGACGCTGACGTAAGCCGTCAGCACGATGGTGCACGTCAGCGTACAGATGACGGGGCTGTTCCACCAGTCGTAGAACTCGCCGTAGTCGAACAGGTAGGCAATCTGCAACAGCAATGCCGCCCACAGCAGCGCGCCCGTCCAGTCGATGCCCAGCAGGGGCAGTTTCTTCATGAAACGGAAGTGGCGCACGCAGGTAGCCAGTATCAGCAGGTCCACCAGCATCAGGGCGGCGATGAACAGGTGCATGCACGTCCAGTGATAGTGGTGCAGCAGCCAGGTAGTCATCAGGTCGGACAGCTGCATGCTGCCCAGGATAATGATGTGCAGCAGGGGGAAGAAGACGGTGAAGTCGCGCTTGGGCGTCATCCACAGCTGTATGTTCGACATGGCTTCGAAGGTGCCCTGAATCTTGCAGATGCCTTCGACGAAGCACACCGCCCACAGCAGGGGCAGGAAGGTGATGTAAGGCGCCACCAGGTTGCACACCAGCGCACCCAGCGCAGCAGCCGTGAGCAGCGTCTTGTTGGTGAAACAGAACTTCATGCGGAACAGCAGCGGGAAGTAAATGGCCATGCCCGCCAGATTGGCGTAAAGGCACATCATCAGGTCCTCGCGCATCAGCGACATGCCGCCCACCATCTGGTTGAGCGCACCCAGATAGATGCCGCCCGAAAGCTGGAAGGTGAAAGCCATGAATACATAAATCCACGGCTGCATCTTGCGCGGTACAAACTCGCGGAACATGGGCATCGTGAACGGCCCGTTAAGAATCGGTGCTCCCATAGTCTGCTCAATATTTCACCTCACACTCCAGATTGAACCCGGCACGCAGGCGTTGCAGGTCTTCGGGACGATTGCCCTGCAGGCTGATGCGCACGGGGACACGCTGTTCTACCTTGACGAAGTTGCCCGTAGCGTTGTCCTGGGGAATGAGCGAGAAGGCGGCTCCCGTAGCGTCGGAGATGGACTCCACCGTACCTTTGTAGACGATGCCCGGCACGGCGTCGGCCGTAATCTCGACCTCGGCTCCCTCGTGGATGTTGGGCAGCTGCGTCTCGCGGTAGTTGGCCACTACCCACAGGTCGGTGCCGTCCACAATGTCCACCAGCGTCTGTCCCGGCTGAACCAACTGGCCTTCGTGCATGTCCTTACGGCCGGTCACGCCGTCGCAGGTGGCCAGCACGACGGTGTACGACAGGTTCAGGCGTGCCAATTCTACGGCTGCTTCGGCCAGGCGGACACCCGCTTCGTTCTGGTCCAGACGGTGGGTCTGCTCGTCCTTCGCCAGCGAAGTGGAGCGGCGGGCGCGGAGCACCTGCTCGTAGCGGGCACGGGCGGCATCGTAGGCGGTGCGCACGTTGTCGTATTGCTGACGGGTGACGGCATCCTCACCCAACAGTTTCTCGTAGCGGCTCAGTTCGCGACGGGCATTCTCCATCTGCACGCGGGCTTCCTCGATGCCGGCATCGCTCACACTCAGGTTGTTCTGCGTGGTGGCAATGCCTGCCGTGGTGGCCTTGCTGCCTGCCAGCGCATTGGCAAGGTCGGCCTCGGCCTGTGCCAGACGCAGGCGGAACTCGGCATCCTCGATGATGACCAGCGTGTCGCCCTTGTGTACGGGTTGGAACTCCTCAAAGCAGATGCGCTTGATGAAGCCCTGTACACGGGTGTTGACGGGGGTGATGTGCTGCCTTACCTGTGCGTTGTCGGTATATTCCACGCGGCCCAGGTGCAGGAAGCGCGAGCAGACGTAAACCAGTCCTGCCACGAGGCAGCCGATGATGACGATGTTGTATATCAGTTTCTTTGCAGTTCTTGTAATCATGACTTTAAGTATTATGGTTGGTTGAATATATAAAATTTAAGTCTCGAATTTAATATTCCACAGGAAGTTAAGAAGTTATAGAAGTTATCACTTTGCTTCGCTTCGTTAGAAGTTAAAGCCGATAGTACCGTGAAAAGGGAACCTTCGGTAACACTGTCTATTGGCCCTTAACTCCTAAGCCCGCCTGGCGGGCGATAACTTCTTCTAACTTCTTTAACTCCTGCAAGTTTTGGTAAAACCGAAACTTGTATAAAATTAAGAAAGGTTAGAGTGTATGCGTGATGTAGCGCATCTTATAATAATTGTAGACAACGTTGATGCGCGCGTTCACCAGCGCCAGGTCGGCACTGAGCTTCATGTTGCCGGCATCGAGCATGTCGGTCAGCAGGGCGAGGTCGTTCTCGTAGCGGTTGCTGGTCACGCGGTAGTTCTCGTCGGCCAGCTGTACACTCTTCTCCTGCGTGCGCAGGTCGGTGAAGGAGGTCAGGAAGTTCACGTAGCCTGCCTGTACGGCATTCTCCACCTGCTCGGCTGCCAGTTCGTGTTCTTCCTGCGCCTTGCGGGCGTTCAGGCGTGCCTGCTTCAGCTTCTTGTTGTTCTTGAAGAGCGAGGACAGATTGTACTTCACGCCCACGCCTACGTACCAGTAGTTGAAGTTGTTGTCCAGCACGGGCACTTCGATGGTGATGGGGCCGTCCAGATGCTCGGCGGCTACCAGCGCCACCTTGGGCAGCAGCTCCGAACGCTCCAGCTTCACCTGCTGCCTGCCCATCTCGACCGAAAGGCCGCTCTGTTGCAAGGCCAGGTTGCTTTGCAGGGCCATCTGCTGCCAGTCGCTTTCGGCCAGCACAGGCACGTCGGACGAGAGCAGCGTGGTGTCGGGGACAATCTCGGTGCCGGCCGGCAGATGCAGGGTGGTCACCAGCTGGTGGTTCATGATGCGGCGGGCGTCTTCCACCTGCGCCAGTTGCAGCTTCAGCGTTTCGCGTTGCAGCTCGTAGCGGGTGATGTCGTTCTTCAGGGCGGTTCCCTGGTTGCGGCGTGCCTCCATGTTGCGGATGACCTGCTCGGCCAGTTCCAGGTTCTTCTGCAAGACCCGACGCTGGTTGCCCAGCTTGTAGATGTTCAGGTAGTAGCCTATCAGCAGGAAGCGGATTTCCTGACGGTTCTTCTGCGCGTCCAGTCCTGCCATCTGCTGGCCCAGTTCGGCCAGGGCAATGCTGCCGCTCACCGCGCCACCGGCGTAGATCACCTGTTGCGCCTCGAGGGCGAAGTTGTTGCCGAAGTGGGGCATGTCGATATTCATGCCGTTGCTGAAGTCGCGGTCCCACAGGCGGCCGTCGCCCAGATAGCTGACCGACAGCGAGGCGGAGACATCGGGCAGGCGCTGTGCCTTGGCGGCCTGCAGCGCTTGGTCGGCAGCCTCGCGGGCGGTGGAATAGGTTTGGATACTCTTGCTGTTTTCGTCGGCCAGGCGGAACATCTCATCGACGCCCAACAGGCGGCCCGACGAAGCGGACTGGGCGTAAAGGCCCGGACTGCACAGCACTGCCGCACACAGCGCCATGAGTCCTTTTCTGTAACTCATAGACATGAAATAAATGTAATAAAAAAGATAAGGGTTACGGTCGTACGGACAGGACACCGGGCCTTCTGCCGGCACACGACGACACGACCTGCCGCCGGACAGCCCGCAAGACCTGAATAAGAAATTGAAATCGGATGGGAAATGCTTCCGCCCACCGGACGGAAGGAACAGGTATTAAATCAGAGCAGCCACACCCCAGGCATGGAAGTCGTGTATCTTGTTCTGATAACGGATGGCGATGTGGTAAAAACGTATTTTCATTCTGACTTTCTTTTTCCTGCTGGTTTGCGGGCGCAAAGGTACGAAATCAGACACATAAGTTGTAACCTTAGGAAGGTCTACTTATAACATTGTTTAACAAGACGGGAGGCAATCCGGTCAACGGAAAATGATGTTGGTAATCACCTGCGCACCGACGTGGCGGTTCAGGTTGCGCACCAGCAGTTCGCGGCCCATCATCAGCTCCTGCCGCAGGGCTGCCGAAGTGAGGTGTACGTAAAGCACCTGGTTCCTGATGTAAAGCTCGCGAGTGTACGAGGCTATCGTAGGCCCCAGCACTTCGGGCCAGGCGTTGATGAGCCGCCGTTCGTTGAGCGGCGACTCCAGACTCTCCTGGCGCAGGTACTGGCGGATCAGGGCGCCTATCTGCTCGGCATCGTTCCGCTTCATGCTTCCTCCTCCCTCATTTCGCTCACTTCGCCCTGCTCCACGCGGAACATCCTGTAGTCGCTGCCCACCTTGTGCAGAATGCGGTCGAGGTGTTCGCGGTTGGTATCGGTGATGAATATCTGCCCGAAGCTGTCGCCCGCCACGAGCTTGATGATCTGTTCCACGCGCGAGGCGTCAAGCTTGTCGAAGATGTCGTCAAGCAACAGCAACGGCACGGTCGAGCCTGTCCGCTTCAGGAAGTCGAACTGCGCCAGCTTCAGCGCCACCAGGTACGTCTTGTTCTGCCCCTGCGAGCCCTCGCGCTTGATGGGGAAGTCGCCCAGCAGCATGTTCAGTTCGTCCTTGTGCACCCCGCGCAGCGAATAGCCCATGATGCGGTCGCGCTCGCGGCTGGCCTTCAGCACTTCGAGCAGCGAGGCGCCGCGTGCGTGCGAATCATAGGTCAGCCCCACCCGCTCCTTGTCCTGCGAGATGAACGAATAGAAGTTCTGGAAAATGGGGATGAACTCGCGGATGAAGGTTTCGCGCTTTCTGAATACCACTTCGCCCGTCTGCGCCATCATCTCCTCCCAAACCAGCAGCAGCTCGTCCTCGACGGGCGTTTCGCTCTTCAACAGGACATTGCGCTGAGCCAGCGCCTTGTTGTAGCGTATCAGCGCCTCAAGATACTCCTTGTCGTACTGCGAGATGACCACATCCATAAAGCGGCGGCGCTCGTCGCTTCCCCCGGCAATCAGGTCCGAATCGGCAGGCGACACCATCACCAGCGGCAGGAAGCCGATATGGTCGGACAGGCGGGTGTACTCTTTCTTGTTGCGCTTGAACTGCTTCTTCTGCCGGCGCTTCATGCCGCAGTATATCTCCTCCGGACTTCCGTCGGCAGCCTCGTAGAACCCCTGGATGACGAAGAAGTCGGCATCGTGGCGGATGTTCTGCGAATCGATGGGATTGCCCGCGCTCTTGCAGAACGACAGGTAATAGACGGTATCCAGCAGGTTGGTCTTGCCCATGCCGTTCTGCCCGAAAAAGCAGTTCAGTTTGGGCGAAAAAGACAGCTCTACCTGCTCCAAATTCTTATAGTTAAGTACGGATAGACGTTTCAGTATCATAAATTAAGACGAGTTTGCTTGCAAAAGTAGGAAGTTTTTCGGGCTTTTCGGAAGCGAAACAAAAAAAGATGCCGCTAAATTTCGTTGATAGCTATAAAAAACTTACTTTTGCGGGTCGAAATCCCAATTAAGAATAATAACAAAAAGTAAATATAAAAATGGCAGAACAAAAGAAGACGAACGAAGCTCTGAACATGGAAGAGGCTCTGACCCAGTCGGAAGCATTCCTTCTCAAAAACAAGAAAGCGATTATCGGTGCCATCGTGGCCATCATCATTGTAGTGGCAGGCGTGCTGATGTACAAGAATCTCTACGTTGAACCCCGCGAAGAGAAGGCACAGGCAGCCCTGTTCAAAGGACAGGAATATTTCGAGGCCGACCAATACGAACAGGCACTGAACGGCGACAGCATCGGCTATGCAGGCTTCCTGAAGGTGGCCGAAGAATACAGCGGCACCGACGCAGCCAACCTGGCCAAAGCCTACGCAGGCATCTGCTACGCACACCTCGGCAAATATGACGAAGCCATCAAGGCTCTCGACAGCTTCAGCGGCAGCGACCAGCTGGTGGCTCCTGCCATGAAAGGCGCCATGGGCAACTGCTACGCACAGGTGGGCCAGCTGGACAAAGCCGTAGACCTGTTGCTGCAAGCAGCCGACGAAGCCAACAGCAACGCCATCAGCCCCATCTACCTGCAACAGGCCGGCGAAATCCTGGTCAAGCAAGGCAAGTACGATGACGCCATCAAAGCCTACACCACCATCAAGGACAAATACTTCCGTTCATACCAGTCTATGAACATTGACAAGTATATCGAGCAGGCCAAACTTCTGAAGAAGTAAGGCTGGCTACACCTTATTATATATAAGAACATCTGCGGGCACGGATTGCATGGACAAGACACGGAACTAAACCAACCGTGAAATCCGTGTAATCCGTGCCTGTTTTTACTCATATTCATTCCCCCCTCTCTTATAAACCCACCAATATGGCTACAGCTTATCACAACCTTTCCGACTACGACTTCAATTCCGTCCCCAACGCAGAGAACATGAAATTCGGCATTGTAGTCTCCGAATGGAACTACAACATAACAGGAGCCCTGCTGGACGGCGCCGTCAAAACGCTGAAAAAGCACGGTGCCAAAGACGAGAACATCCTGATAAAGACCGTGCCCGGCAGCTTTGAGCTGACCTTCGGAGCCAACCAGATTATCGAATACAGCGAAGTGGATGCCGTCATCGCACTGGGCTGCGTAGTCCGCGGCGACACCCCGCACTTCGACTACGTCTGCATGGGAGCCACACAGGGCATCGCCCAACTGAACGCAAGCGGCGACGTGCCGGTCATCTACGGACTGATAACAACCAACACCATGGAACAGGCCGAAGACCGTGCCGGAGGCAAATTGGGCAACAAAGGCGACGAATGTGCAATTACTGCAATAAAAATGGTGGATTTCGCTTGGAGTTTACAAAAATAGTCGTATCTTTGCACCGCAATTGAGAAACGAAGGCACTTCGCCCAAGTGGCTCAGGAGCAAAAGGGCAAATACCAGAGTGGCCAAATGGGGCAGACTGTAAATCTGCTGGCTTACGCCTTCGGTGGTTCGAATCCATCTTTGCCCACACAAATTTGCGGAAGTAGCTCAGTTGATAGAGCATTAGCCTTCCAAGCTGAGGGTCGCGGGTTTGAGTCCCGTCTTCCGCTCTTCAGAGAATCAGATAGTTATCGCAAGATTTCTATCTGATTTTCGCTTTTAAGGGGCGGCGCCAAACCGCGTCCGCCTCCGCCACCTATCCCGTCAAGAACCATGAAAACGGGTCAACCGCTTCATTTCACACATCGACATCCACCTCTTGCGCGACCTGTGCCTCCAGCAGGGCAGTCCCGCCCCGTTCGCCCGGAACGAATACTTCCTGCGCGAGGGCGAGGTGTCCGACCGCATCGGCTACGTGGAGTCCGGCATCTTCCGCTACACCACCCGGAACCGCACCGAACGGCGGGAATACAACGTGGGGCTCGTCTTCCCCGGCGAGTTCATCGCCGACTATCCCTCGTGCCTCTACGGACTGGCGTCCGAAACCAACATCCAGGCCGTCACCCCCTGCCGCGTCCACCTCTGCCCCGCCGCCAGGCTGTCCGCACACTACGAAACGGGCATGGACGGGCAGCGCACGGGACGCGTCATCATGGAGCAACTTTTCCTGGACGTCTACGCCCGCTACCTCGACATGTTCCGCCTCACGCCCGAAGAGCGCTGCCTCCAGCTGCTGGAGCGTTGCCCCGACCTCCCGCAACTGCTGCCCGTCAAGGAGATTGCCTCCTACCTGCACATCACACCCACGCACCTGAGCCGCATCCGGCACCGCCAGACTTTCGGGACGGACAAGACACAGACGGATGCGGAGTGAGTCGGGCCCAACCTGTGTTGAGACTTACGCCGCCCTGTTGGAAGCATGGAGGAAAAAGCCTATATTTGCCCCACCAAAGCCATTATCTCTCAAACCATGAAGAATACATGATGGAAATGAAACAGATACTCAATGACTGGCAAGGGCTGTTCCCTGCCTTATCCCCGTACACTCCCTCTACCCTTTACACGAAGGCCGATTTCGTCCTGATGGGGCTCCGGCTGGAGAAAGTCATGTCCGACACCTACCGGGTCATTCTGGAATGCCTGCCGCTGTGGGAACAGGATAAAAGCAGCATGAAGATACCCGTCTTTTCATGGGAACTCTATGACAAGAAAGGCATGCAGTTCTTCATCAAGACTTCCTTGCACGAACATCTGTTCCCGACAGCCGCCGGGTGTGCCGAAGAACAGTTCGGAGCACTTCTGAAAGAAAACATCCTGGCGGGCGACCTGTGCCGGTGCATCCGGAAGGCCTCCGCTACGTTTGCAAACTGGCACCGTATCCTGACATTCAAGCTCGTGTTGGCCACTTATTTGAACGACGCCCGCTTCCTTGCAGAAGTAAGGCAGGAGATAGAAACGGAAACCGGGCATTGGGATTCGGACAGATTCGCCGCGCTGTTCCGGAAGTCCAAGGAAGAATGGAAAGCCGACCTATACCGTCGGTTTGAAGACAGAGAGGCGCTGCTCGAACGTATTCAGACCCACATGGATGACAAGAAGATAGCCAGGTTGAAGCCGTCTCATATCTTGTTGTAACCGGAAGAATCGCAGCAAACCCTCAACATAGGTTGAGAGTTCCGGCGCGCTGTTGGACGAACGGGACGGATTTCATAACTTTGTCTGCCATATTACAAACCTAAAAACCACTGATTATGAAAACAACCTATCTGATGGGAATGCTTTTTGCTTTCCTTTGCATCGTTGCTTTGGCAGGATGCAGTGATGAAGAGAACAATCCGCTCCGCTTCGACCTCTCTGCCGATACGGACAACACCGTAGACGTATGTTTCCCCCGCAGTGAAGAGGACGGGAGCGCAGGCGCCGTCACCATCCTGGGTGGCGACGGCAGCTACACCGCGCAGTGCGACAACGCCGCCGTACTGAAAATCGACATGAAGTATCCCAATGCCTTCGTGTTCTACCCGCAGGACTGGGGCGAGGCACACGTCACCGTGACCGACGGCACGGGTGCGTCCATCATCCTGAAAGTGGTGGTTTACCAAAGCAAGCAAACGCTGACCGTCGGCTATATGGACGTCCTCATCACGGGAGGAGAGCAGCTGACGGAAGAACAGCAGGCCGCCCTCCGCGAGGAAGCGCTGGCCACCATCCCCGTGAAAAAGGCAGGCGGTGGCTACCGGATGATATTCGACAATCCCCAAGACCCATACAGCGGCACGCTCTGCTTCTATCCCACGGAGATGGACAAGGAGGAAGAAATGGTGAAGGGTACTTTCATCGTCAACTCCGACCGCAGCGAGGAGAATCCGTGGTACTACCGCTTCCTGCTGGAAGAGAAAGAACACGCACTGATATTGTTGCCTTATGAGGACAAGAAGGGAGTGACGAGAAACTACCTGATTCCTATTATGGCCCTGTTTGAAGATGTGACCGGACAGATTCCGACCTCCTATCCCGGCGTGAAGGTGTTTACACAGCAGGTCCTCTGGAAGCCCTGACGGCCTGCCGCCGGCCCGCTCAGACACCATCACTCAGTTTCACTCCCCCTCCTTTTATTATTACCGCCCTTTGCCAGTATCGCAAAGCCTCCCTTGCCAGTACCGCAAAGGAGGCTTCCGTAGTTTGTATTTCGAGCGAGATATAGAAATATTTCGAGCGAGATAATTATATATTTCGAGTGAAATAGTTTTCTATCCCACTCGAAATAAAAACATAGAACAGTAGCTTTATCGATGTGCGAAGGGAGCCTTTGCCACAGTATGAAAGGAGGCTTTTACCGGCTCCCGTCCGAAGGTGCCACGCAGACATCCACGGTGCGTCCGCCCGCACACATCACCCAACGGCACACAGCTTTGGGGCTGATACAGAAAAAGCACCTCATGAACGGACGGCATCGCGCTTCGTTGCCCGTTCATGAGGTGCTTTTCTTACTCAAGTTTCGATTTTACCGAATTGAAAATCGGCGAAGCCAAACTTGCAGGAGTTAAAGGAGTTAAAAGGAGTTATCGCCCGTCTTGGACGGGCTTAGGAGTTAAAAGCCAATAGAGAAGCAAACAGCTCACCATGTATCGGCTTAACTCCTTAACTTCTTAACTCCTGAACTACCAGAGAAATATCAAATCCGAAACTTGAGTTTTCTTATTTCTGACCAAACAGCCTTACGCCTCGCCCGCCCCTGCGAACTCCATCAGGTAGGCCTTGACGAAACCGTCTATCTTGCCGTCCATCACGCCGTTCACGTCGCTGGTCTGGTAGTTGGTGCGGTGGTCCTTCACGCGGCGGTCGTCGAAGACGTAGCTGCGTATCTGCGAGCCCCACTCGATTTTCTTCTTGCCCGCCTCAATCTTGGCCTGCTCGGCCATGCGGTGCTTCATCTCCTTGTCGTAGAGCATGGAGCGGAGGAGGCGGAGGGCGTTCTCGCGGTTCTTGGGCTGGTCGCGCGTCTCGGTGTTCTCAATCAGGATTTCTTCTTCCTCGCCCGTGTAGGGGTCCTTGTACTGGTAGCGCAGACGGACGCCGGACTCCACCTTGTTCACGTTCTGGCCACCCGCGCCGCCGCTTCGGAAGGTATCCCACGAGATGCGGGCCGGCTCGATGTTCACCTCGATGGTATCGTCCACCAGCGGAGTGACAAACACGGAGGCGAATGAGGTCATGCGCTTGCCCTGGGCGTTGTAGGGCGACACGCGCACCAGGCGGTGCACGCCGTTCTCGCCCTTCAGGTAGCCGTAGGCATAGTCGCCGCTGATTTCGATGGTACAGGTCTTGATGCCCGCCTCGTCGCCTTCCTGCAGGTTGGCGATGGTGGCCTTGTAGCCGTGGGTCTCGGCGTAGCGCAGGTACATGCGCATCAGCATGCTGGCCCAGTCCTGGCTCTCCGTACCGCCGGCTCCGGAGTTGATTTTCAGCACGCAGTCCATCTGGTCGGCCTCTTCGCGCAGCATGTTCTTCAGTTCCAGGGCTTCGACGGCTTCGGCAGCCTTGGCATAAGCCTCGTCCACCTCCTCTTCGGTCACCAGCTCGTCCTTGTAGAAGTCGAACGCCAGCTGCAGTTCGTCGGCCAGGGTCTTCACTTCGTTGTAGCCGGAAATCCATTGCTGGAGTCCCTTCACTTTCTTCATCTGTGCTTCGGCGGCCTTCTGGTCGTCCCAGAAGCCGGGTGCCTGCGTGCGGAGCTGCTCCTCCTCCACCTGTATCTTCTTGCCTTCGATGTCCAGGTAGCGGCAGAGCGCCTCGGTGCGGTCTTTGATATCTTTCAGTTGTTCAGCGGTTATCATATATGAAATTATTTATGTTTTGCAAGTTTGTTAATAGGTTGTAGTCAAGGGGGTTAAGAAACTAAGGAGTTAAGCCGACGCCCTTGCAAAAGGCTTGTCGGTACGAGGGGAGTACCGGCCTTTAACTCCTCAGCCTGCCTCCGGCAGGCGATAACTCCCTTTAACTCCTTTAACTCCTGCAAGTTCCGCAAGTGCGGAACTCGCGTGAAAATACTTAGTTTCGGAGTGCAAAGGTATGAAAAAAACGGATATATTTGCAGGGATTATTCTAATAAGTCTATTTATGAACACATTACTCAAGAAAATCGGCCTTCCGCTGCTTTGCCTGGCAGCCCTGGGCCTGAGCAGTTGCACGCAGAAGTACAGCTACGAGACAGTTCCCAACGACCCGCTCCAGGCGCGTATCTACACGCTGGACAACGGACTGAAAGTTTACATGACCGTCAACAAGGACGAACCGCGCATCCAGACGTACATCGCCGTGCGCGTGGGCGGCAAGAACGACCCCGCCGAGACCACCGGCCTGGCCCACTACTTCGAGCACCTGATGTTCAAGGGCACCAGCCACTTCGGCACCATGAACTACGAAGCCGAGAAGCCCCTGCTGGACCAGATAGAGCAGACGTTCGAGGTCTACCGCAAGACGACGGACAGCCTGGAGCGCAAGGCCATCTACCACACCATCGACAGCCTTTCGTACGAGGCCTCGAAATATGCCATCCCCAACGAGTACGACAAGCTGATGGCCGCCATCGGCGCCAACGGCACCAACGCCTACACCAGCTTCGACGTGACCTGCTACACCGAGGACATCCCCAGCAACGAGGTGGAGAACTGGGCACGCATTCAGGCCGAGCGGTTCAAGAACTGCGTCATCCGCGGCTTCCACACCGAGCTGGAGACGGTGTACGAGGAGAAGAACATGTCACTGACCCGCGACTCGCGCAAGGTGTACGAGCAGACCCTCGCCGCCCTCTTCCCCCACCACCCCTACGGCACACAGACCGTGCTGGGCACGCAGGAAGACCTGAAGAACCCCTCCATCACCAACATCAAGAACTATTATAAGACGTGGTACGTGCCCAACAACATGGCCATCTGCCTCAGCGGCGACTTCGACCCCGACCGGATGATTGCCATCCTCGACAAGTACTTCGGCGACATGCAGCCCAACCCCAACCTGCCCAAGCTCGACCTGCCCAAGGAGACGGACATCACCGCCCCCATCGTGCGCGAGGTGCTGGGCCCCGAGGCCGAGAACGTGACCCTGGCCTGGCGCTTCCCCGGCGCGGCCAGCAAGGAACTGGAGACGCTGCAAATCGTGTCGCAAATCCTGTATAACGGGAAGGCCGGCCTCATCGACCTCGACCTGATGCAGCAGCAGAAGGCCCTGAGCGCCTACTGCTACCCCATGAGCATGAGCGACTACAGCGCCTTCATGATGGCCGGCCGGCCCAAGGCCGGACAGACGCTGGACGAGGTGAAGGACCTGCTGCTGGGCGAGCTGAAGAAGCTGCGCGAAGGCGACTTCGACGAGAGCCTGCTGGAGGCCAACATCAACAACTTCAAGCTCTACCAGCTCTACCAGCTGGAAAGCAACAGCGCCCGTGCCGACTGGTTCGTGCAGTCGTTCATCAACGGCAGCCAGTGGGCCGACGAAGTGACCGCTCTGGACCGCATGGCCAAGCTGACGAAGCAGGACGTGGTGGACTTCGCCAACAAGTATCTGAAGGACGACAACTACGCCGTCATCTACAAGCGTCAGGGCAAGGACCCCAACGAGATGAAGATAGCCAAGCCCGAAATCACCCCCATCGTGATGAACCGTGACACCGCCAGCGCCTTCCTGCGCGAACTGCAGGCCAGCGCCAAGGCCTCCACACCCATTGAGCCCGTCTTCCTGGACTACAGCAAAGACCTCAGCCAGCTCACCACCGGCAAGGGCGTGCCCGTGCTCTACAAGCAGAACACCTCCAACGACCTCTTCCAGCTGGTCTACCTCTTCGACATGGGCAACAACCAGGACAAGGCGCTGGGCACCGCCGCACAGTACCTGGAATACCTGGGCACCTCGGACCTGACACCCGAACAGGTGAAGAGCGAGTTCTACCGCATGGCCTGCTCGTTCTACGTGTCGCCGGGCAGCCGCCGCACCTACGTCACCCTCTCCGGCCTCAACGAAAACCTGCCCGCCGCCATGGCCCTCTTCGAGAAGCTGCTGGCCGACGCACAGGTGAACCCCGAAGCCTACACCAACATGGCCAACGACCAGCTGAAGGCACGCAAGGACGCCAAGCTGAACCAGAGCACCAACTTCTCGCGCCTCATCAGCTACGTGAACTACGGCCCCAAGAACCCCTCGACCAACCTGCTGAGCGAAGCCGAACTGAAGGGCATGAACCCGCAGGAACTGGTGGACCGCATCCACAGCCTGAACAGCTACAAGCACCGCATCCTGTACTACGGACCCAGCAGCGACAAGGAACTCGTCGCCCTGCTCGACAAGGAGCACCGCACACCCGACACGCTGAAGGACGTTCCGGCCGGCGACAACTTCAAGCAGCAGGCCACACCCGAGACGAAGATTTACCTGGCTCCCTACGAGGCCAAGAACATCTACATGTCGCAAATCTCCAACCGCGGCGAGAAGTTTGACCCGTCCATCGAACCGGCCCGCCAGCTCTACAACGAGTACTTCGGCGGAGGCATGAACTCCATCGTCTTCCAGGAGATGCGCGAGAGCCGCGGACTGGCCTACTCGGCCTGGGCAGGTTTCAGCAAGCCCGGCTATGCCGACGAGGACTATTACTTCGTGTCGCAGATTTCGTCGCAGAACGACAAGATGCTCGACGCCATCAACACCTTCAACGACATCATCAACAACATGCCGCAGTCCGAAACGGCCTTCAAGCTGGCCAAAGAAAGCATGATTACCCGCCTGCGCACCGACCGCATCACGAAGATGGGTGTCATCTGGGACTACATCGACGCACAGGACATGGGTGAGACGGTGGACAGCCGCATCAAGCTCTTCAACGACGTGCAGAACATGACCCTGCAGGATGTCATCAACTTCCAGCAGAAATGGATCAAGGACCGCACGTACAGCTACGGCATCCTGGGCGACAAGAAGGAACTCGACATGGAGGCGCTGAAGAAAATCGGCCCCGTCATCGAACTGACGCAGGAGGACATCTTCGGCTATTGACAAGCCGAATGACGGAAGCTCCAGAACTGAAGAACCGGCAGCGGACAACAGCACGCTGCCGGTTTTCCATTCAAACCGGCACGACCGGCTTCCGTCCGTACATCCGAAATCTATTTACCAACAAATATATTTGCAAAATGAAGAAACAAAGCTACAACATGCTGTACACATGCCTTTTGTGTACGACCATGACACTCTCTGCCCAGCAGGCATCCGGTGCCGCCCTGGCAGACAACAAGCCGGCAACGACCATCGGCACAGGCAACCCCTACCTGCCCCTTTGGGAACACCTGCCCGACGGAGAACCGCGGGTGTTTGAAGACCCCGACAACCCCGGCAAGTACCGCGTCTACATCATCGGCTCGCACGACGTCCGCTTCGACAGTTACTGCGGCGCCGACATCCGCATGTGGTCGGCTCCCGTCGACGACCTGACCGACTGGCGGGACGAAGGCCCCATCTTCACCTATCACATCCAAAACCAGTGGGACGTGATGTATGCCCCCGACCTGGTCGAAATCAAGAAGAAGGACGGAACGAAGGAGTACTACCTCTACCCCCACAGCCGCGGACAGAACCGCGAAGCCATGGTGTGCAAAGGCAGCCGTCCCGACGGTCCCTTCACGCCCGTCAACCTGAACGAGGACGGCACCCGCACCGTGCCCGGCAGCTTCCTGGGCTTCGACCCCTCCATCTTTGTGGAGAACATTACCGACCCCAACGACCCGGACTATGAGATTGGCTTCCGCGCCTACGGCTTCTGGGGCTTCCAACGGTCGTCGGCAGCCCAACTGGACCAGAACACCATGTACTCCGTCCGCCCGGGAACCGAGATTATCCCCTACTTCATCCCGGCCAGCAGCCGCTACGGAGCCGTCAAGGACCCCGAAGGGACTACCTACCCCGCCCTCTACAAGGAACAGAAGCCCACGGAGTTCAACTTCTTCGAGGCCTCGTCCATCCGCCAGGTGGGCAACAAATACGTGATGATATTCTCCGGCTACTCCGGCCCCGACTACGGACTGGGCAGCAGCAACTCCACCCTCCGCTATGCCTACGGCGACTCGCCGCTGGGTCCGTGGCGCAGCGGCGGCGTGCTGGTCGATTCGCGCGGCGTAGTCCTCAACCAGGACGGCAGCAAGCTGCAGACCACCAATGCCGGACACAA
The DNA here is from genome assembly GCF_949298305.1 of uncultured Bacteroides sp. Taxonomy (GTDB): domain Bacteria; phylum Bacteroidota; class Bacteroidia; order Bacteroidales; family Bacteroidaceae; genus Bacteroides. The sequence continues at coordinate 30,377 of NZ_CASFWU010000017.1, forward strand.
CACCCACGGCAGCCTGCAGGAAATCAACGGCCAGTGGTACGTGTTCTACCACCGTCCGCCGCGAGGCTTCGGCTTTGCCCGCCAGGCCATGGTGGCTCCCGTTGCCATCCAGTGGGACGAGAAGCCGGTGGCCGAAGGCGGCAAGGTGGTCATCACCGGATACGACCCCTATTCGGCAGACAACACCTGGACGGCCAAGGCCAGCAACGGCGACGCCTATACGGGAGCCGAAGTCACCTCGGAAGGCTTCCAAATCTTTGGTCTCGACCCCTACAAGTACTACTCCGCCGGCTATGCCTGCTACCTCTCCAACGTAGGCAGCCAGCAGGACTCCTGGGACATCTGGGACAACAACATGCCCATCTCCGTGCAGGGCGGCGACATCATCGGCTACAAATACTTCGGATTCGGCGGACTGGACAAGGCACAGAAGGGACTGAAGCCCTTTGCCGGAACCAAGGAAGGCAACCGGACCGCGTTCAACCTCTTCCTGATACCCGAAACGGACGCTTCCTTCAAAATCAACATCTGGCTGGACGGCCCGTGGGACAACAGCACCTGGAAGGGTAAGAAGATAGGCGAAATCAACGTTCCCGCCAACTCCGCCCGCAAGTTCACACAGGTCACCGCAGACGTGTCGGAAGCCGTGGACAAGCTGGACAAGAAGCACGCCATCTACCTGGTGGCCGAAGGCGGTTCCAACGGAAAGCTCTGCACGCTGCTGGGTCTGGGCTTCAGCGCCAACGGTCAGTCGCTGGACTATCCTGCCGTACCCGAAATCTCGATTACGGTCAACGGCCTGAAGGTTGACCTGCCCGCCACGCCGGTAAGGTCTACCAACGCCAACGGCATCACTGGCTATGACCAGTACGAAGCCCGCTTCACACTGCCCGCCGGCACCAACGGCACTCCGAAGGTAGCCGCCTCGGCCAGCGACCCGAGCGTCAAGATAGACATCACACAGCCCGCGTCAAGGGACGGCAAGGCCGTGGTGAAGTTCGACTACAAAGGTAAGGTGAAAACCTACACCGTGGTGATGACGGAATAGCCTGAAACGCGGAGGTGTGTCAAAACTAAAAGCGGCTGACTTCTTGTCGGCTTTTAGGCACGGATTACACGGAAAACACGGAGAAAGAAAAATAAGCATCCGTGAGTTTCCGTGTAATCCGTGCCTAAAGGAAAGCGATTCCTTCATTTGGCACATCCCCACGGCCTCCCTCCCGGCACGGTTGACACGGGGAAACACGGCAAAACAAGTCTGTATGCCGATGAAGCCCCGTGTCGTCCGTGCCTTGTCGTATCTGCCCCCCGCTGTCCGCCCCTTGTCAAGTGGACGCTTGCATGGCTCGCAGACCATGCAAGCACGGTACGCGGAAGATGCCTGCATGGTACGCGGACCGTGCAAGCATTCTCCAAGCACCGTGCAAGCATCCTCCAAGACGGATAATAAAACACAGATTATCAGAAAGATGCGAATTGCCGACACCACCTGCGGCCACGGGACAGACCGCAGAAAGGATGTCCTCACCTACTGCCCGAAGCGCCAGCCCAGACCCAGCATCAGGTTGTTGGGGTCCTTGAAGTTGCTCAGCTGGTAGCCCACGTGGAGGAAGAGGCGGCGGGTGAGGAAGGTCTTCAGGGCCAGTATCTGGTAGAAGCCGCGGGTGTCCTCGCCCTGCTGGACGAGGTTGCGGCCCACACCGACGTTCACCGAAAAGATGGGCATGTTCAGCTCGGCGCGGAGGGAGAGGCCCACGGCGAACTGCTCGCGGAAGGGAGGACGGTAGAACTTCATCTCGCCGCCGCTGACGTCGTCCACCCGATAGTCCTTCAGGTTGGCGCCCTCGTCGTACTGCGCGTCGAGCGAAAGGCCCGCCCGGAAGTATTGGTTCACCACATACATGGGGTTGAAGTTCAGTCCCAGCACGGCAAACGAACCGGGCACCAGCTCGGCGTGCTCCACTCCCCCCTCGTTCCAGAAGAGGCCCCGCTTGCGGGTGGAGCCGTAGAGCACCAGGTCGTAGCCCAGGCGGCCGCGGAAAGAAGAAGCGGTTTCTTCCTGCACGGAGGCCTGTACGCCGCCGGCCGGAGCGCCGAAGGTGCGCACCACGCCGATGCGGGCACCCACGGTGTTGACGCCCGAGTTGGGATAATGGGTATTGCCGTTGGAGTAGTGCGTCAGGTCGATGCCGGCGGTCAGGCTCCACTGCGGCGCCATCTGCCAGTTGAGGAAGAAGCCCGCATTGATATAGGCATTGACGGGCGAGCCCACCACGTCGTTGTAGGGATTGGTGTCGGGATTGTACTTCTTCCAGCCGAAGGAGGCGCCGAAGTTCCACTCGTAGTCCAGCGTCAGGCGGGACGAGAGGCGGGCGATGCGCGAACCCTGGAAGGCATAGACGGCCACGGGCGTGCCCACCTCGGCAGCGTTGAAGAAAGTGTTGTAGGCCACGCCGATGCCCTGGTAGGCGTGGGGATAGAGTCTGCCCAGGCGCGAATCGGGCGAGAACTGGAAGGCATACTTCAGGTGGATGCCCAGCGCGGTGTTTATGGGGCTGCCGGCGGCGTTGTTCCCCTCGAAGAAACTGCGGGTGGGGAATACGTAGCCGGGGCGGACGTCGACGCCCAGGCGGTGGACCACGCCGCGGCGAACGGAGTCGGCCGGTTGTTGCAGGACCTGGGCGCGGAGGCTGCCGGCCACGCACAGCAGGCAGCAGACCAGGGAGGAGAAGAGGGTTTTCCGGTTCATGAGGAGGAAGAGGTTAGTTCAGTTTCACAAGTTTATGAATAGGTTGCAGACAAGGAGTCAAGGAGTCAGGAAGGCAAGGCGCTGAGCCGATGCCTTGCAAAGGCTTGTCAGTATAGCGGGAGTATCGGCCTTTGACTCCTCAGCCTGCCCGGAGCGGGCAATAACTCCCATTAACTCCAGTCAGTCAATTCTCAAAGTTAACATCCCGTTCGGTGGCCGAGAACGAATAGTCCTTCGGGTCGTAGAGGTCCATCCGCCCCTTGAGCACACGGCGGCGCCCCGTCTGCGGGCAGCTGGCATGGAGCTCGTAGGAGATGCCCGTATAGCGGAACGAGCACTTCACGATGCAATCCATCATCTTGCCGGGCGGCACGACGACGGTGTCCGTCACGGCCAGCAGCTCGTCGGACACGGGCAGTTCATAGGTCTCGCCCGACAGGGGAAGCTCGGTCCCCATCAGCCGCGGGCGGTCATACTTGTCCAGCTCGGGCACGGGAAGGACGGGCATCTCGGTGCCGAACATCTGGAACAGCGACACGTCGATGGGCGTCGTCCACTGGTCGCCGCCGGCGAAGGTAACCATGCGGTGGAAACGTTCGTAGGGATGGAGCGGATAGCTCCAGGGATGGTCCGTGCCGTTGATGGGAGAGACCGCGGCCTGCCGGACGATGGCGTTGTCCTGGAACTCATACCAGGAGTCCAGCGAATAGACGATGCTGTCCACCCGATAGCGGGGCGAAGGGTCGAGGCGCAGGCTGATGGTACGGGAAGTATATTCGTCGCCCACGAGGAGTTGCATCTGCATCATGTCGAGGCTGATGTTCTCCGCGCCGTAGAGGTGCAGCTGCCTGCCCGAGGTGCGCTCCACGGTGAGCGCCAGCCTGGGATGGTCCACCACCAGACGGACGGGGCCGGTATCCCGGCAGTAAAGCTCGGTATCGCGGGCTATCAGGGTTCCGTCGGGGCTGTAGATGTCGCCCGTCAGGGCCTCGTAGCTTCCCCCGTCCACGGACTGCGTGAAGTCGGTGCGCAGCCAGATGCCGTTGACGCGCCAGTCGGAAGTCTTGAAGTCGATGACTACGTCGGAGCCGTCCGTGGCCAGCTGCACGTCCTCGGCCGAGGGGGCGAAGTCGTCGATGAACACGTCCGGGTTGCAGCCGCACAGCAGGGCTGCCAGGGCGGGAACGATGAATAAGGTAGAAAAGGAAGGAAAGAAACGCTTCATAGTGTCTACGGTTTGTTCGGACTGCAAAGAAATGAATTTTCATCCATATCTCCAACAGTCCGCACAAACTATCCACACAGATTCAGCCTCATTCCTCGTACATGCGGTCGATGAGGTCCTTGTAGTTCCGCGCCACGACGCTGCGGCGCAGCTTCAGCGTGTTGGTCAGCTCGCCGCGCTCCATGCTGAACGGTTCGGGCAGCAGGGTGAAGCGCTTCACCTGCTCGTAGTGGGCAAACTGCTGCTGCAGGGTGTCGATGCGCTCGCGGAAGAAGGCCTGTATGCGCGGATGCTCCAGCAGCTCGGCCATGGACGAGGCCATGATGCCCTTCTTGGCGGCATACTCCTTCACCAGCGGGTAGACGGGAACGATGAGGGCGGAGACGAACTTGCGCTCGTCGGCAATGATGGCCACCTGGTCGATGTAGCGGTCTACGACGAACTTCGTCTCCAGGGCCTGCGGCGAGATGTACTTGCCGTTGGAGGTCTTGAAGAGGTCCTTGATGCGCTCGGTCAGGTAGAGGTGGTCGCCTTTCAGGTAGCCCGCGTCGCCCGTGTGGAACCAGCCGTCGGGGTCGATGGCGGCAGCGGTGGAGACGGGCTTCTTGTAGTAGCCCGCCGTGATGGTCTGTCCGCGCAGCAGGATTTCGTTGTTCTCGCCTATCTTCACTTCCACCTCGGGCATCACGGTTCCCACCGAGCCTATTTCGTAGCCCTCGTTGAGGAAACAGGACACGGTGGCGGTGGATTCCGTCAGGCCGTAGCCCACCACCATGTTGATGCCTACGGAGTGGACGAACTCGCAAATCTCGTCGGAGACGGCGGCGCCGGCCGTGGGGAAGAAGTTGCCGTTCTCGATGCCGATGGTCTTTTTCAGCAGGGAGAACACGGTCTTCTCGTAGAACTTGTACCGCAGGCGCAGCATGGCAGGCGGACGCTTCCCGCAGCGCAGGTATTCGATGTTGTGCTCCCGGCCCACGCGGATGGCGTCCTGTATCAGCGCCCGGCGTACACCGCTCTCCTGGGCGATGCGTTCCTGCACGCCGGTGTAGACCTTCTCCCAGAATCGGGGCACGCTGCACATCAGCGTGGGGCGCACTTCCTTGATGGTGGTCTGTATGTCCTGCGGACGCAAGTTGACGCAAATCTGCACACCCTTGTGGATGCAAAGGTAGCACCAGGCCCGCTCGAAGACATGGGTCAGCGGCAGGAAGTTCAGGGAAACGTCCTGGTCCGTCATGAACGGAAGGCGGATGTCGTGGATGCGGAAGGCGGTGGCGTAGTTGGAGTGGTGCAGCATGACGCCCTTGGGTTCGCCCGTGGTGCCCGAGGTGTAGAGGATGTTGGCCAGGTCCTTGTCCGAAGCCCGCGCCGTGCGCTCCTCCACCACGTCGTTGTGGGGCAGGCCTTCGCCCCGGCGCATGAACTCATCAAAGTAGATGGAGGTGGTGTCACGCGGGTCCTTCACGACGGCCCGGTCGAAGATGACCAGCTGGTGAAGCGAATGGCAGAGGCCCAGAACACAGAAGGCAGCGTCGTACTGGAACTGCTCGCCGACGAAGAGGAAGCGTATCTCGGCGTCGTTGATGATGTACTGCGCCTGCGCGGGCGAACTGGTGGCATAGAGCGGCACGGTGACCGCCCGGTTGGCAAAGGCCGCGAAGTCCACGTAGAAGCATTCGGGCTTGTTCTGCGAGAAGATGCCCACATTCTCCTGCTCCTTCACGCCCAGCGCCGCCAGCGCATTGGCCGCCTGGCGCACCTGCTGCGAGAAGCGGTTCCAGCTGACAGAAATCCACTGCCCCGCTTCATAATCCCTGTACTTCAGCGCTACTCTCTCTCCATACTTCTCCGCCTGGCGGTGGACCATGACGGACAAATGATGATAAGCCATGTTTTCTTACAGATTGATGAATACCTCGCAAAGGTATTAGTTTTATTTGAAACTATTTAATAAAAAGCAAATAATTCCAACAAGTTCCGCCATAGAAGTGCCCGCCTGCCGTCCTTGTCCCCCTCCGCCTGAAGAAAACGCGGGCAAGCCGGACGAACGTACCGAATTTATCCGTAAGTTTGCAGACGCTAAAACAGACTGGAAGAAACCATGAAGTACGACATCCCTACCCTGACCTCAGAGGCCGTCGGCCTGCTCAGGTCGCTGATAAGCATTCCCTCCGTCAGCCGCGACGAACGGCAGGCTGCCGACTGCCTGCAACAGTACATCGAGCTGCAAGGCATGGAGACGGGCCGCAAAGGCAACAACGTGTGGTGCATGAGCCCGCTGTTCGACCTGAAGAAGCCCACCCTGCTGCTCAACTCGCACATTGACACGGTGAAGCCCGTCAGCGGATGGCGGAAGGACCCCTTCAGCCCGCTGCTGGAACCCAACGGCAAGCTCTACGGACTGGGCAGCAACGACGCGGGCGCCAGCGTGGTGAGCCTGCTGCACGTGTTCCTCACCCTGTGCCGCACAAGCCAGCGCTACAACCTGCTGTTCCTGGCCTCGTGCGAGGAGGAGGTGTCGGGCAAGGAGGGGATTGAAAGCGTGCTGCCCCAGTTGCCCCCCATTGCATTCGGGCTGGTGGGCGAGCCCACCGAGATGCAGCCCGCCATCGCCGAAAAGGGGCTGATGGTGCTGGACGTCACCGCCACCGGCCGCTCCGGCCACGCCGCCCGCGACGAAGGGGACAACGCCATCTACAAGGTACTGGACGACATCGCCTGGTTCCGCGACTACCGCTTCGAGCGGGTGTCGCCCCTGCTGGGTCCGGTGAAGATGAGCGTCACGGTGGTCAACGCCGGCACGCAGCACAATGTCATCCCCGACCGCTGCACCTTCGTGGTGGACATCCGCAGCAACGAGTGCTACACCAACCGGGAGCTGTTCGACGAAATCTGCCGCCACATCCGCTGCCAGGCGCAGGCCCGCTCCTTCCGCCTGAGCTCGTCGCATGTGAAGCCCGAACATCCGCTGGTGCGGCGCGCCGTCGCCCTGGGGCGCACACCCTTCGGCTCGCCCACGCTGTCCGACCAGGCACTGATGCCTTTCCCCTCCATGAAGATGGGACCCGGCAAGAGTGCCCGCTCGCACACGGCGGACGAATTCATCTTTGTCAAGGAGATAGAAGAAGCCATCGGGCTGTATCTGGAGTTGCTGGACGGGGCGGACATCAGGGAGTGAGCCACACTATATAATAATGTACAATCAAGAAAACAGACTTATGGATATCAATACCCTCTACCAGATTTTCCTGCAATGCAACGGCGTCACGACCGACAGCCGCCACTGCCCGCAGGAGTCGCTCTTCATAGCCCTCAAGGGTGACACGTTCAACGGAAACGCCTTCGCCGCCCAGGCACTGAAAGACGGATGCGCCTATGCCGTGGTGGACGAACCCGCCTATGCCCCGAAAGACGACCACCGCTACCTGCTCACGGACAACTGCCTGAAGACCCTGCAAGAACTGGCCCGCTACCACCGCCGCCAACTGGGCACACGCATCATCGGCATTACAGGCACCAACGGCAAGACCACCACCAAGGAACTGATGGCGGCCGTACTCAGCCAAGCCTATAACCTGCTCTACACGCAAGGCAACCTGAACAACCACATCGGCGTGCCCCTTACCTTGCTGCGCCTGCGTGCCGACCACGACCTGGCCGTGGTGGAGATGGGCGCCAGCCATCCGGGCGACATCCAGGAGCTGGTAGACATTGCCGAACCCGACTACGGCCTCATCACCAATGTAGGCAAAGCACATCTGGAGGGATTCGGCTCGTTCGAAGGAGTGATGCGCACCAAAGGTGAACTCTTCGACTTCCTGCGCCAACGGGGAGACTCTACCGTATTCGTCCATCGGGACAACCCTTACCTGTGCAAGATGGCAGGAGGACTGAACCCCATCTACTACGGCAGCGAAGACGGTCTGTACGTCAACGGACGGGTGACGGACAACTCGCCTTTCCTGGCCTTCGAGTGGAAGGCCGGACGGGAGGAGCAATGGCACAAAGTGCAGACACATCTCATCGGAGACTACAACTTCGCCAACGCCCTGGCGGCCGTCACCGTGGGACGCTTCTTCGGTGTGGAGCCCCAAAAGACAGACCGCGCACTGGAGGAATACATACCGCAGAACAACCGCTCGCAGCTGCTACAAACGGGCGACAACACGCTCATCATCGACGCCTACAACGCCAACCCCACCAGCATGAGGGCCAGCATCGGCAACTTCCGCAACATGAAGGCCGACAACAAGATGCTGATATTGGGCGACATGCGCGAACTGGGCAAGGAAAGTGCTGAGGAGCACCAGGCTGTAGTGGACTATCTGGAGGAATGCGGTTTCCGGGACGTGCTGCTGGTAGGCAGCCAGTTTGCAGCCACCCGCCACTCCTACCCCACCTATCCCGACGCCGCCGCACTGGCCGAACACCTGAAGGCCGACAAGCCGCAGGGAAAGACCATCCTGATAAAAGGCTCCAACGGCATCCACCTGAGCTCCGTAGTGGAGTATCTGTAAGGGCGGTTGACGGGGGTGCCAAAGGAAATATAGAGACAATAGCTCGTCTCAATATAATAAGGATGGCACACAGATGACGCAGATGATACAGATTTTCACAGATAAATCCTTTAAGCCGGCATTCTAATCTGTGGTTATCTGTACAATCTGCGTCATCTGCGTGCCATCCCGCTTTTCGAGGGTCTCCTGACTATTCGGTTCCCCTCATCCGCCGCATCAGTACAAAACGGCCCACCAGAGAGGCCAGCAAGGCACCCGCAGTGTTGGCGGCAAAGTCCATCCAGTCGCCACCCCGGTAGGTGGTGCAATACTCCTGCAACAGCTCCACCACACCGCTGAACAGCACGGGACAAAGGAAAGCCCCCACCCAAGCGTGCCACAAGGGCAGATTTCCCTTGCGGTGTGCCCGCATGAACTCCAGCCACAACATGCCCGACATGCCGAAATACATGCACACATGAACGACCTTGTCGAGGTTGGGAATGGTGTCAAGCCCCGTCGAAGGCGGCTTGAAGAAAGAAAGGTAGACTACGGCCAGAATGACCAGAAGCGACACGGGATATTTCTTAATATAATATAGCATAGCTAAATATTTGACGAATGGGTCGCAAATATAGGGAACATTTTCTATATTTGCACGTTTCATGTACATTTAATAACAAATTGAAAGAATAGACTACGTTTTATGACAAAAAGTGACAGAGCCAACTTTGGCAGCAAACTGGGAGTTATCCTGGCTTCGGCAGGCTCGGCCGTGGGGCTGGGCAACATCTGGCGTTTTCCCTTTGAAACCGGCAATCACGGCGGAGCCGCCTTCATATTCATCTACTTGGGATGTATCCTTTTCTTCGGCATCCCCATCATGGTGGCCGAATTCGTCATAGGCCGGCGTTCACGTTCCAATACGGCCGGCGCCTACCAGAAGCTGGCACCGGGCACCCACTGGCGATGGGTGGGACGTATGGGCGTGCTGGCGGGCTTCCTCATCCTGAGCTACTACTCGGTGGTGGCAGGCTGGACGCTGGAGTACATCTGCGAAGCGGCCACGGACAGCTTCGAGGGCAAGTCGGCCGCAGAGTTCATCGCCTCGTTCAACAGCTTTGTGGGCAACCCCTGGCGGCCGGTCATCTGGCTCATCGTCTTCCTGCTGGCCACACACTTCATCATCGTAAAGGGAGTGGAGAAGGGCATTGAGAAATCATCCAAAATCATGATGCCCATTCTGTTCCTGCTGCTCATCATCCTTGCCATCTGTTCCGTCTCACTGCCCGGTGCCGGTGCAGGCATCGAGTTCCTGCTGAAGCCAGACTTCAGCAAGGTGGATGCGGGCGTGCTGCTGGGAGCCATGGGACAGGCCTTCTTCTCGCTCTCGCTGGGCATGGGATGCCTGTGCACCTACGCCTCCTACTTCCGGAACGACACCAACCTGCCGCGCACGGCGCTCAACGTGGCGTGGATAGATACGCTCGTAGCCATCCTGGCAGGCTTCATCATCTTTCCGGCAGCCTTCTCGGTGGGCATCCAGCCCGACGCGGGTCCCAGCCTGCTCTTCATCACCCTGCCCAACGTATTCCAGCAGGCCTTCGGCAGCCTGCCCTGGCTGGCAGTCCTCCTGTCCATCCTGTTCTACATCCTGCTGGCGCTGGCGGCGCTCACCTCCACCATCTCCATGCACGAGGTGGTGACGGCCTACCTGCACGAAGAGTTCAACCTGAGCCGCGGCAAGGCGGCCCGTCTGGTGACGGGGGGCTGCATCGTGCTGGGCATCTTCTGCTCGCTCTCGTTGGGGGTTGGCAAGGAATACACGCTGTTCGGGCTGACTCTGTTTGACCTCTTCGACTTCGTGACGGCCAAGCTGATGCTCCCGCTGGGCGGTCTCTTCATCTCCATCTTTGCCGGCTGGTATCTGGACAAGAAGGTTATCCGCGAGGAAGTCAGCAACAACGGCACCCTGAAGCTGGGCATCTATCACATCATAGCCTTCCTGCTGAAGTATATCTGCCCCCTCGGCATCGGGATTATCTTCATCAACGAACTGGGGCTGCTGAAGTAAGAGCACAGCCTCAGCGGTTGAGCCACGGCTCGGGGTTGAGCTTTTCCTTCTCCTTGCGGAGCTGGAAGTGCAGGACGGTGCGGCCGTTGTCCGAGGCGTCGGAGAAGACTTCGCCGAGGCTCTGCCTGGTCTTCACCTCGTCGCCCGTCTTGACGGAAGCGGAAGAGAGGTTGCAGTAGACGGAGATGTAGGCGCCGTGGCGGACGAGGATGTTGAACAGGCCGTTCAGCTTGAACACGGCGGCCACCTTGCCGTCGAAGATGGCGCGGGCCTGTGCGCCGGGCTTGCCCTGGATGTCGATGCCCTTGTTGTCCAGCTTCACGCCGCGCAGGCCTTCGACGGCGTACTGGCCGTAGCGGCTGGTGATGATGTAAGGGCCGCTGATGGGCATGGGCAGGCGGCCGCGGTTGGCGGCGAAGTTGCCCGAAAGGGTACGGTCGGCCTTGCTCAGGGTGTACTCCTCCAGCGGGGCGGCGGCAGGACGCGCGGGCGTGTTTTCCTTGCCTGCCGCGGCGGCGGCCTCTTCCTGCGCCTTCTTGCGTGCGGCGGCCTCGCGTCGGGCCTCCTCCTCGGCCCGCTTGCGGGCTTTCTCTATCTCTTCGGCAATGAGGCGGTCAATGCGTGCGTTCAGCTGGTTGGCTTCCTTGCGCTTGCGGGCTATTTCGTTCTGCAGGCCGCGCTGTTTCTTCTGCAGGCTCGTCACCAGCGCCCGTTTCTCCTTCTCCTCGTCCTCCAGCTTCTGCTTTTCGTCCTCGCGCTCCTTCAGGAGGCTTTCCTTGGCCTGCCTCACCTGGGCCAGCTCGGCCCGCTTCTCGTTTATCTGCTTCTGTTTCTTCAGGATTTCCTCGCCCTGCAGGCGCTGGTAGGTGGCATACTCGCGCACGTAGCGCAGGCGGCGGTAGGTCTGCGCAAGGCTCTTGGCAGAGAAGATGAACAGCAGTTTCTCCTCGACAGAACGGTTCTTGTAGAGATATTGCACGGAGGCCGCATACTTCTGTTTCTTATCCTTGAGGTCGCGGCGCAGGCGGTCCAGCTGCCGGTTGAGCGAGGACATCTCGCGGCCGATGCTTTCAATGTCGTTGTTGATGGTGAGGATGTAGCGTTTGCGCTCCTCGATGCGGCCGGTCAGGGCGGCCAGGCTGTTCAGCTGGCTGCCCACGTCCTTCCTGGTGGTGCTGAGGAGGGACTCTGTCTCGGCAATCTGCTTCTGCAAATCGCCGCGCCTGCTCTCCAGCTCCTTGATGAGCTTGTTGGACTGGGCCGACAAGGAGCCAAGCACCACACACAATACAATCCAGACAACGACCAGACGTCTCATAGCTTCAAATCGGCCAGCATGGCGAGCAGTTCCGCCAGTTCCACTTTCTTATACCGGGCCGACACCTGCGTGGGCGTCAGCGAGAGGGGCTTGTCCGAGAAGTCGGTCAGCTCCAGCCGTCCCTTCTCCAGCTTGGGGATGCCTAGGTCGCGGCCTTCGAGCACTGTCCGCCCTCCGGGCCGGGCGGCCTTGAAGAGCAGTTTCTCCAGGTGGGCAAAGTCGGCTTTCTTGGGCAGCAGCCCCTTGAGCTCGTTGCGGTTGGTCTGCACGTACTGTTTCCCCATGCGGTCTACGAGCATCACCTCGTCCGGCGTAACGTCCAGCCGCACCAGTTCCGTGCGCAGGACGGGCATGAGGAAGGAAAGTTGCAGGCGCTGGCCCGACACAAGTTTCAGGGTGCCGTTCACCGTCAGCGCACCGCCCTTGTGGGGAACGGTGAGGCGGACCTTGGACGAGAGGCAGGCGGACTGCGACGAGCCTTCGGCCTGGCGCGACGTCTTGCAGGCCGAAAGGCCGAACAGCACGGCCAGCAGCAACAGGAGCACCGGCAGCGCTGCCGGACTGCGGCGTGCGCGGCGCTGTCCGGCAAGGATATGGAATAGGGGGATGAGGGTTTGCTTCATATACGGGATGATTCGTTAGGCGTTAAAAAACGGAGGAACCGGCGCGTCATTGCCCCGCGGCCGGAGGCGCCGGGGCGGGAATGTACTTCTTCAGACGGATTTTGTCTTTCAGCGTCACAGACTCGCTGCCCATCTCCAGCGCCTGCTTCCAGAACTTCAGGGCACCGTCCACGTCGCCCGTCATGTAGTAGATGTCGCCGCAGTGCTCCACCACGTCGGCGCTGTCCGAGCCGTTCTTCAAGGCATCGTCTATGTAGATGCGCGCCTCGGCATAGTTGCCCTTCTCGAAGAGAATCCAGGCGTAGGTGTCCAGGTAGGTAGCGTTGTCAGGCTCGGCCTTGACGGTCTTGTAGCTCATTTCCTCGGCCTTGTCCAGGTCGCGCCTCTCCAGCGAGAGGAAGTAGGCGTAGTTGTTCAGCGCCCCGATGTTGTTGGGGTTATAGACCAAAGCCGAGTCGTAGGCGGCAAAGGCCAGTTCGTTCTGGTTCTTCATGTGGTAGGCATCGGCCATGATGTTGTAGAAGTCGGACACCACCTCCTTCTTGCTTTCGGGCGTGACGTGTTCCAGCGCCTTGTGGCAGGTGGCGATGAGGTCGTCCGTCCGTTCGGCCTGGTTATAGCCGATGGCCAGGTAGAAGTAGAACTCCAGGCGGTCGGGATTGGCCTCCACCCCGCCCTCGCAGAGGTCGATGACGGCGTCGTTGTCCTTCTTCTCCACGGCGTCGCCCAGCAGCGTCATGCGGGCGGCCGTGTTGGTGGGGTCTATGTCGAGCACCGTCCTCAGCACGGGCATGGCCCGGTCGTTCATCTGCTTGGAGATGAGGTACTGGGCATAGAGCAGCGGCAGTTGCGGGTCGTCGGGCTCCTGCTCCATGATGCGGTCGAAAAGGCCGATGACCCGCAGGCTGTCGCCACCCGCCTGCTCGTTGCGTACAATGAGGCTGCGCATGACGGCCAGCCGCGTGACGGGCTCCACCTTGCGGTTGAGCAGGAGCGAGTCAAGCTGCTGCTCGTAGCGTTGCTGCCGGCCCGTCTCCTCGTAGTAGGTGGCCAGCGAGTACATGGCCTGCGCGTTGTCCGGCTCTTCGTCCAGCACCTTGCGGTAGAGGCTGTATGCCTCGTCGGGCTTGCCGTTCTGCAGGTAGACGTCGCCCAGCACCACCTGATAACGCAGGTCGCGCGGGTATTCGGCCACCAGCGACTCAATCTCGCGGAAGGCGCGTTTCGTGTCCTTCTTCTCCTGGTAAATCTGGAACTTCTCCATGCTCAGCTGTTCGCTCTTGCCCGTCATCTCTTCCAGGCGGTCCAGCACGCCGATGACCTTGTCATACTCCTGCCGCGTCTCGTAGATGGCCAGCAGGCTGTAGAGGGGGTCCAGCTTGCCGGCAAAGCGCACGGTCATCTGTTCCAGCAGGGCGGCGGCCTTCTCCAGGTCCTTCTGCTGCATGTAGAGGCTGGCCAGGTCCTGGGCATACCAGAAGTTGTCCGGGGCGTATTCCACCGCCTTCTCCAGCGCGGCCTGCCCCTGAGGCACCTGCTTGAGGAACATGTAGTACTGCGCCAGCTCGTGATGGGCCGAAGCCGCCGTCGGGTTCAGCGCCAGGCAGTGCCTCAGCATCTCGAAGGCGGCGTCATACTGCTCCAGGTTCTTCAGCCGCACGGCCTCCAGGAAATAGTAGTCGTACTTGCGCTGCTGCCCGGGGCTGAGCGCAGGCGCGGGAGCCGCCGTTTCCCTGCGCTTCCGCTTCTTGTCCTTCTTCTTGCCCGAAGGGTCTTTCCTGCCGCTACCGGCATCGGCGGCCACGATGACGGCCGAAGCCGCCCGCCCTCCGGTCACCCCACCGGCCACGGCAGCACCGGAAGTGAGGCACCAGGCGCTCATCCAGAGCGCAAGCCATATCTTGATTGCGAATTTCATGCTGTCTGTTTCTGGTTTACTTTTTACCCGTATGGCCGAAGCCTCCGGCCCCGCGTTCGGTTTCGTCCAACACTTCGACCTCTTCCCATGCGGCCTGCTCGTGGCGGGCTATCACCATCTGGGCGATGCGCTCGCCGTCTTCAACGACAAACGGCTCGGCCGAGAGGTTGACAAGGATGATGCAGACCTCGCCCCGATAGTCGGCGTCTATCGTGCCCGGCGAGTTGAGCACCGTGATGCCCTTCTTCAGGGCCAGCCCGCTGCGCGGACGAATCTGGGCCTCGAAGCCCGCAGGCAAGGCCATGTAAAGCCCCGTGGGCACCAGACAGCGCTGGAGGGGCTCCAGACGGATGGGTTCCGGAAGGTTGGCGCGGATGTCCATGCCGGCCGAAAGGCCGGTGGCATAGGCCGGAAGCGGATGCCGCGACTTATTGATAATCTGTACGGTCAACATATTGATTCTTTAATTTATACGCTGAAGCGGCGGACACGGCCGCCGGCAAATTCTCCAATTAAGGGGCGAAATTACGGATTTTGAAGCAAATAGCTGCACATTTGCCAGTTAAATAATGAGAATGAAGGCGCTCCGGCGGCTGAAGGCGGACGCCGGAGCGCCTTTCCGGACCCCGGGCGGAAGGCGTGAAGGACAGGGCGGAACGCGCCGCACGGCCTCCGGGGCCGCACGGCACCGTGTCGGCCCACGGCCCCTGCGCCCGACAAAACGACAGGAAAAGGCACGATTCCGCGACAAGGCACTCCGGCCGGAAGGCGCTGAAAAATCGGGGCGGAAGGGAAACGGGAGCCTGAAAGCGGATAAACATGCGTCCGACGCCCGCAACGGCCGCATGCTTATGCAGAAAACGGCAGCCCGAAGCCGCCGCAATGCAGGCGCGGCGCGCGCAGGAAGCCTGCACCGTCCGCGCAGATTGCCTGCACGGTCCGGACACGACGCCTGCTCCGTCCGCAACGGACGCCCGCACCGGCCGTCCGGAAGGCCTCCGACCGCCTTACAGGACGCGCTTTCCGTCTCTTTCGTTTGTAAACATTCCGCTATCCGCCTATGAACCAGCCAGATAGCCTCCGCCTGCCTTAAAAATCGGCGGTGCCTCCTCCTCCGGCCCGAAACAGACGATTCTGAGGCAACGGAATATGCAGAATGTCAAAATGAAAGAGAGCGTTTCGCACGTCGGAAAATAGTGATACATTTGCAGGCAGTAACCAACAGGAAACAAGCCATGATGAACTGGAATCGCCTCATATCGGCCAAACGCTTCGGCCTGGAAGAGTTTCACAACGAACGCCGCGAGAACCGCTCGGAATTCCAGCGGGACTACGACCGGCTGGTCTTCTCCGCCCCCTTCCGACGCCTGCAGAACAAGACACAGGTCTTCCCCCTGCCGGGCAGCATCTTTGTACACAACCGCCTGACGCACAGCCTGGAAGTGTCGTGCGTGGGACGCTCGCTGGGCAACGGCGTGGCACGCGGCCTGCTGGAGCGGCATCCCGAGCTGGCCGGCAGCGGCCTGACGGA
This sequence comes from uncultured Bacteroides sp., assembly GCF_949298305.1. Taxonomy (GTDB): domain Bacteria; phylum Bacteroidota; class Bacteroidia; order Bacteroidales; family Bacteroidaceae; genus Bacteroides. The sequence goes on from NZ_CASFWU010000017.1 coordinate 46,314, forward strand.
GACAGGCGCCATCGTCTCGGCGGCCTGCCTGGCCCACGACCTGGGCAACCCGCCCTTCGGGCACTCGGGCGAGCGGGCCATCTCCACCTTCTTCTCCGAGGGCAAGGGACAGGCGCTGCGCGGGGACATGACGCCCGCCCAGTGGGAGGACCTGACGCACTTCGAGGGCAACGCCAACGCCTTCCGCCTGCTCACCCACCAGTTCGAGGGAAGACGGCGGGGCGGCTTCGTACTGACCTATTCCACCCTGGCCAGCATCGTAAAATACCCGTTTTCATCGCGCCTGGCCGGAAAGAAGTCCAAGTTCGGCTTCTTCACCACCGAAGAGGAGAGCTTCCGCCGCATTGCCGACGAACTGGGCATGCGCCGGCTGAACGACGACCCGCTGAAGTATGCCCGCCACCCGCTGGTCTACCTGGTGGAGGCGGCAGACGACATCTGCTACCAGATGATGGACCTGGAGGACGCGCACAAGCTGAAAATCCTCACCACGCGCGAGACGCAGGACCTGCTGCTGGCCTTCTTCAACGACGAGCGCCGCCGCCACCGCCTGCAGACGCTGGAGATAGTGAGCGACGTCAACGAGCAGATAGCCTACCTGCGCTCCAGCGTCATCGGGCTGCTCATCGAAGAGTGTACACGCGCGTTCCTGGACAACGAAGAGCAGATACTGGCGGGCGAGTTCGAGGGGAGCCTCATCCGCCACGTCAGCCCGCTGCCCGCCGGGGCCTACGAGCGCTGCGCCGCGCTGTCGGCCGAAAAGATATACCGCTCGCGCGACGTGCTGGACATCGAGCTGGCGGGCTTCCGCATCATCAGCACGCTGCTCGAAATGATGACGGACGCCGTGCGCTCGCCCGAGAAGGCCTACTCGCAACTGCTCATCAACCGCGTCTCAAGCCAGTACAACATAAAATCGCCTGTATTCTGCGAGAGAATACAGGCGGTACTTGACTATATTTCGGGAATGACGGACGTGTTCGCCCTGGACCTCTACCGGAAGATAAACGGCAACAGCCTGCCGGAAATCTCGTAGTCCGTCCGTCTCACTTGCCCTGTATGTGGGGATAGAACACCTTGTTGGCGCCCGAAGTAAGGTTGCAGGCGTCGGGCTCGCTTTCAATGAAAGACTGGATGTGGCGCATCCGCTTCTCGGCCAGAATCTCGTCCACGGCAATGAGAATGCCCGTTTCCTCCACGTCGCCGAAGCCGTAGTTGATGGCCGTTCCGAACATGCGCATCGTAGGACTGAGGCTCATGTAGGCATTGACCAGGGGAGGGATGTTGTAACCCAGCTTGCGGACCTCGGCATTCAGAATCTTGTAGTCGTCCTTAAAAGTATCTTCACAGAAGAGGGCGGCCAGCTCCTTCTCGTCAGACTCAAGTTCGAGCGGTTTCATCGGGGTAATCAGCCCGTCCTTGTCGCCGAAATGCTTGCGCAGGAAGTAAAGTATCATGTCACGGCCGCGACGGTCGTAGCTGGGATACATCGTCACCTTGCCGAAGAAGTACTTCACGTTGGGCATGATGACCGTCAGCGCGCCCAGCCCGTCCCAAAGGTTGTCCAGCGCGAAAAGGCCCTTGCTCCCGGCGCGGGTGGACTGGTATTCCAGGGTGACGAACGAGCGTCCCAGCTCGATGGTGGTGGGCAGGTATTCCTTGAGGAACTTGTCGGAGAAGTTGAACATGTGCGAAGTGGCCAGCACCGGCGCCCCGTGCCCGTCAAAGCGCACGTCGGTACCCAGAATGTAGCGGTAGCCTCCCAGAATCTCCTCGGCCTCGGGGTCCCACACAATCAGCTGCTTGTAGGGATTCTCCATCAGGTCATATTCGTCGAGGTCCATCGACAGGCCCGTTCCTCCGCCCGCGGCGCGGAAAGCGATTTCGCGCAGACGGCCAATCTCCTTCATCACGTTCGGAGAGTCCTGCGCCGTGATGATGTAAATCTGGTTGTTACTCTTGTTCGTCATGCGCAGGCGCTTCTCTTCCGTCAGTTCCGCCTTCAGCAACTCTTTACTTATCGGTTCAATAATCTCTTCCATATCGCTTCAAATAAGAATCGGGAGCCGGAAAGTCCGGCGGCAACGGGCACCAGGCCCTCGCTGCCTCTTTTCCTTCCGTCCGACCCGTTATGTTTAATCGTTAATCTTCAGTTTGTAAACAATCTCCTTCACATATTGCGCCCACTCGGCAGGCGTCCTGCTCTTGTCGAACGTCTGCCAGGGAATCGGCTTTCCGATGGTGACCGTGAACGTCTTGTGCCGGTTCTTGAACATTTCGTCGGCCAGATAGAGCATGGCTATGTTAAACTTGATGCCCAATGCCTTGCACAGGTTGGCCAGGTTGTAGAAGAAGTTGGAGTTGCGTCCCTCGAAATGGACGGGTACGACGTCGCGTTCAAACTCCACGCTTTTGGTGATGAACGTCTTTTTCCAGTCCAGGTCGCGGATGACACCGTTGCGGCGGCGCGAGCAGAGCCCGGCGGGAAACATGATGAGCTGGTCGTCCGAAGAGAAGCCGGCCTCAACCATCCTGGGAAAGTCCTTGGACTGGCGGCCGGTCTTGTTGATGGGGATGCAGAGGGGGGCCAGGCCGTGCAGGTTCATCAGCAGGTCGTTGACCAGATACTTCACCTTGCCGTCGTAGTGGGTTCCCAGCACATAGCCCAGGGCCAGGCCGTCCTGTCCGCCCAGCGGATGATTGGAGACGAACGTGTACCTTCCTCCCGCATCGGGCAGGTTCTCTTCGCCCTTCACCACAATCCGGGTGTCCAGATAATCCAGGCTGGCTTTCAGGAAATCCACGCCGGTCTTGTCCTGCACCCTGCGCAGGAAGTCGTTCAAATCGTCCTGATGGACGACACGTTTCAAGTATGAAACGAGGAAGCCGGGGATGTATCTGGCCTGCTTCGGCGCCTTTTCCCGGAGCACCTTGTCAATGTCTATCAAGAACAAAGAGTCGTCTGCCATTCTTCAGTCTATTGAAATGATGCGCAAAATTAACGCATCTTTTTAATAAAAGGCAAACAATTGACAAAAAACTACACCCAAAATCTATCAAAAACCACCTGATATCTATCAATTGACAGTTTTCCCCCCAAAGTTTGCTTGTTTTACTCCCGCCTCCTGCAAGAAGTGCGCATAAATTTGCATCAAATAAACGCCCAAACGACGAAGTAACAATTAACAAAGCACTGTATGAACAACAACATTACATTCAGAAACGACCTTATCAGCGTACAGGACGACCTCCTGCGTTTCGCCTACAAGCTGACCGCCGACCGCGAAGAAGCCAACGACCTCTTGCAGGAGACATCGCTCAAAGCCCTGGACAACGAGGACAAATATACGCCCGACACCAATTTCAAGGGATGGGTCTACACCATCATGCGCAACATTTTCATCAACAATTACCGCAAGGTGGTGCGCGACCAGACTTTCGTGGACCAGACGGACAACCTGTACCACCTGAACCTGCCCGCCGACAGCGTGTACGAAAGCACCGAACGCGCCTACGACCTGAAAGAGATGCACCGCATCGTCAACGCGCTGCCGCGCGAATACAAGATTCCCTTCTCCATGCACGTATCCGGATTCAAATACCGCGAGATTGCCGAGAAGCTGAACCTCCCCCTGGGAACGGTGAAGAGCCGCATCTTCTTCACCCGGCAGAAACTACAACAAGAGCTGAAGGATTTTGTTTAGCCCGCAGAGGGCAACGGCCCGCTTTTTAGGAACTCTTAGCCAATCCGTCCGGAAAGCCGCCGGAAACATCCCGCGGAACACACGCCCGACCCAAGGTCCGGAACGGCGGCAGAGCACCGGCAGTACGCTTTGTTAACAACGCACGGCCGCCAAGACGGCCGCAAGAAGCATGAAACCAGAACCAGTTCAATAGAGAAGCCGCAGACACCGCACCGGTACCGCCGCAGGGCTGTACCGGCACCGCCTGCGGCGAATGCCGCGCCACGCGTCCTGCGCGATGCGCAAAAAAGAAAAGGACAGCCCGGCAAGCCGTCCGGATTTTAGTTGTATGTAGATGGAAGAAGGAGGAGACGGGCGCAAGCCCGCCTCCCTTCCGTCCTTGCAGCCAGCCGGTCCCCTCCGCCCTCCCGGAAGACGGCGCTCCTCCCCACTCGCCCCCACCTTCCGCGCCTCCGCCCACCCGTCCGAAGGCGGCGCCCCGCAGGCAGCCGGAAACAGCCCCCGCCAATCGGCGTCCAGACCGTGCAAGCATCCTCCACGGACCGTGCAAGCATCCTCCACGGGCCGTGCAGGCATCCTCCGGACAGGCCCCGGACACCCCCTGCGGGAAGCCCCGCGACACACCGCCGCAGCCGCCCCGAACTCCCTCTACAACCCACTGCAGCACCCTTCTGAAAGCCTATTCATTATCAACGCAATAAGCTGTCAACAGGTTGTTGAAAACTTCTTATAAAGTTTTTAGTTAAAAGATTGTGGGGAATTGTGGGGAATTGTGTACTTTTACCGTCGCTTATTATAATAAGGTGAAAATGATACGTTTCTTAGGCAATATCGAAGCCCGGACGGACACCAAAGGAAGGGTGTTCATCCCGGCCTGCTTCCGGAAGCAGCTCCAGGCAGCCTCCGAAGAGAGCCTCGTATTGCGCAAGGACGTCTACCAGGACTGTCTGGTGCTCTACCCCGAAAGCGTGTGGTTCAAGACGCAGAACCAGCTGCGCAAACGGCTGAACAGGTGGGACGCCCGGCAGCAGAACATCTTCCGCCAGTTTGTAAGCGACACGGAGGTGGTAGTCCCCGACGGCAACGGACGCATCCTGATACCCCGACGCTACCTCCAGATGGCGGGCATCGGCAGCGCCGTAAGGTTCGTAGGCATGGACGACACCATCGAAATCTGGGCGGCAGAGCGGGCGGAACAGCCCTTCATGAACCCCGAAGAGTTCAGCGCCGCCCTGCAAGACCTGCTGGGAGGCGACGACGAAAACGGCGGAGAAGAGACACCGGACACAGGAGCGCAATAAGCCCCAAGGCCCCAACGCGCAGAAACAAAGACAGACAGAGGAATACAGAAAACAGCAAAAATACAGCCTGATGACGAACGAAGAACAGACCTATCACATACCCGTGCTGCTGAAGCCCAGCGTGGACGGCATGAACATCTGCCCGGACGGAACCTACGTGGACGTCACCTTCGGCGGCGGCGGACACTCGCGCGAAATCCTCTCCCGCCTGGGAGACGGAGGCCGCCTGCTGGGGTTCGACCAGGACGAGGACGCCGAGCGGAACATCCCGGCCGACCCGCACTTCACCTTCGTGCGCAGCAACTTCCGCTACCTGCACAACTTCCTGCGCTACTACGGCGTGGAGCAGGTGGACGGCATCCTGGCCGACCTGGGCGTGTCGTCGCACCACTTCGACGACAGCGGACGGGGCTTCTCCTTCCGCTTCGACGGGGCGCTGGACATGCGCATGAACAAGCGCGCAGGCCTCACCGCCGCCGACGTGGTGAACACCTACAGCGAAGAACGCCTGGCGGACATCTTCTACCTCTACGGCGAACTGAAGAACAGCCGCAAGCTGGCCGCCGCCCTGGTCAAGGCCCGCACGGCAGGAGCCGTAGCCACCATCAGCGAGTTTCTGGAGGTGGTGAAGCCCTTCTTCGGCCGCGAACGCGAGAAGAAGGAGCTGGCCAAGGTGTTCCAGGCCCTGCGCATCGAGGTGAACCAGGAGATGGAGGCGCTGAAGGAAATGCTCTACGCCGCCATCGGGGCGCTGAAGCCCGGAGGCCGCCTGGCCGTCATCACCTACCACTCGCTGGAAGACCGCATGGTGAAGAACGTGATGAAGACGGGCAACGTGGAGGGCAAGGCCGAAAAGGACTTCTACGGCAGGACCGACGCCCCCCTGCGGCCGGTGAACAACAAGGTCATCGTGCCCGACGAGGACGAAATGAGCCGCAACCCGCGCTCGCGCAGCGCCAAACTGAGAATAGCCGAAAAGATTTAAGTGCAAAACCATAAACAAGGGAGGCCACAATGGACAAAGGACAAACTGAAGAAAAAAGCATCAGAAGACGCACCGCCTGGAAGAACATCGTAGGCGGCGACATCCTGGCTACGGACTTCTTCCGCCGCCAGACCAAACTGCTGGTGCTCATCATGGTGCTCATCATCTTCTACATACACAACCGCTACGCCTGCCAGCAGCAGCTGATAGAGATTGACAAGCTGAAGAAGGAACTGACGGACATCAAGTACGACGCGCTGACACGCAGCTCGGAACTGATGAAGCAGAGCCGCCAGTCGAAGATTGAGGAATACATAGCGGGCAGGGAGAGCGACCTGCAGACCTCGACCAACCCGCCCTATCTGATTAAGGAATAACGATAAAACGACCCAACCATGGCTGTAAACAAGAAGAATATAATGACCCGCTACTTCTTCGTCATGCTCGTCATGAGCCTGGCGGGAATTGCCATTGTCGTGAAGGGAGCGCTGATTATGTTCGCCGAACGGCAGTACTGGCAGGACGTGGCCGACCGCTTCGTGCGCGAAGGCGTCACCGTGAAGCCCAACCGCGGCAACATCCTCTCGGCCGACGGCAAGCTGATGGCCAGCTCGCTGCCCGAGTACCGCATCTACATGGACTTCAAGGCCGGAGGCGAGAAGAAGGACACCATGCTGATGAACCACCTGACGGAAATCTGCGAGGGGCTGCACAAGATATTCCCCGACAAGAGCGCCGCCGAGTTCAAGGCCCACCTGCTGAAAGGACGCAGGAAGGGCAGCCGCAACTACCTGATTTATCCCCGCCGCATCTCGTACATCCAGTACAAGGAGGCCAAACGACTGCCCGTGTTCAACCTGAACAAGTATAAGGGCGGCTTCCACGAACTGGCCTACAACCAGCGCAAGAAGCCCTTCGGCTCGCTGGCGGCTCGTACGCTGGGCGACCTCTACGCCGACACGGCACAGGGCGCCAAGAACGGCATCGAACTGGCCTTCGACACCCTGCTGAAGGGACAGGACGGCATCACCCACCGCCAGAAGGTGATGAACAAGTACCTCAACATCGTGGACCGTCCGCCCGTAGACGGCTGCGACATCATCTCCACCATCGACGTGGGCATGCAGGACATCTGCGAGAAAGCGCTGGTGGACAAGCTGAAGGAACTGAACGCCAGCGTGGGCGTGGCCGTGCTCATGGAGGTGCAGACGGGCGAGGTGAAAGCCATCGTCAACATGATGAAGGCAGGCGACGGCAACTACTACGAGATGCGCAACAACGCCATCAGCGACATGCTGGAACCGGGCTCCACCTTCAAGACAGCCTCCATCATGGTGGCGCTGGAAGACGGAAAGATAACCCCCGACACGGAAGTGGACACCGGCAACGGCGTGATGAACATGTACGGCAGCAAGATGAGAGACCACAACTGGCATCGCGGAGGATACGGAAAAATCAACGTAACCCGCATCCTGGAAGTGTCGTCCAACGTGGGCGTGTCTTACCTCATAGACAAGTACTACAAGAACGACCCGCAGAAGTACGTCGACGGACTGAAGCGCATGAGCCTGGACCAGCCGCTCCACCTCCAGATACCCGGCGAGGGAACGCCCAACATCAAAGGCCCCAAAGAACGCTACTTTGCCAAGACCACCCTGCCGTGGATGAGCATCGGATATGAGACACAGATTCCGCCCATCAACACGCTGACGTTCTACAACGCCATTGCCAACAACGGCGTCATGGTACGCCCCAAGTTCGTAAAGGCAGCCGTCAAGGACGGAGAGGTAATCAAGGAATATCCCACGGAAATCATCAACCCCAAGATATGCTCCGACCACACGCTGGCCCAGATACGCGACATCCTGCGGAAAGTAGTCTCGCAGGGACTCGCCAAGCCTGCGGGCAGCAAGCAGTTCGCCGTTTCGGGCAAGACGGGCACCGCACAGATATCGCAGGGAGCAGCCGGCTACAAGGCCGGACGCACCAACTACCTGGTGAGCTTCTGCGGCTACTTCCCCTCCGAAGCACCGAAATACAGCTGCATCGTCGCCATTCAGAAACCGGGCCTGCCCGCTTCGGGCGGCTTGATGGCGGGCAGCGTGTTCAGCAAGATTGCGGAGCGGGTCTATGCCAAGGACCTCCGCCTCGACCTGAGCGCGGCCATAGACAGTACGACCAACGTCATCCCCGCGGTGAAGTCGGGCGACATGAAGGAGGCGCTCTACGTGCTGAACGAGCTGGACATCCCCGTACAGAACCAGACCGCTGCCCAACAAGGCAGCGAATGGTGGGGACATACCCAGTCGGCACCCACGGCCGTCATCCTGCAAGGCCAGACACCTGCCGCAGGCACCGTGCCCAGTGTAATCGGCATGGGAGCGAAAGACGCGGTCTATCTGCTGGAGAAACAGGGACTGAAGGTAAGGCTGAACGGTGTGGGCAAGGTGAAGAGACAGTCCATCGCAGGCGGAAGCACCCTGCGGAAAGGACAAACCATCGCCCTGACGCTGAACTGACAGGCACAGGCCGTCGGCTCAGACCTTGCGCCAGGCAACGGGAAACAAGAACTTGAATTCTGAACTTTGAAATCTGAATTACTATATATAAGGTATATGAAACTGAACGAACTCTTGAAAGAAATACAGCCGATACAGACCATCGGACGTACAGATATGGAAATAACAGGCGTGGACATTGACTCCAGGCAGGTGGAAGCCGGCCATCTGTTCATAGCCATGCGCGGCACGCAGACCGACGGACATGCCTACATCCCGTCGGCCGTCGCCAAGGGAGCCGCAGCCATCCTCTGCGAAGAACTGCCTGAAGAGGCCGCCGGGAAGCAGGAAGTGGCCTGGGTAGTGGTGAAGGACAGCGAAGAGGCGGCAGGCAAAGTGGCCACCACCTTCTACGGCGACCCCACCTCGAAGCTGGAGCTGGTGGGAGTGACCGGCACGAACGGCAAGACCACCATCGCCACCTTATTATATCATACGTTCCGCTACTTCGGCTACAAGGTGGGACTGATTTCGACGGTGTGCAACTACATCGACGACCTTCCTGTCCCTACGGAACACACCACCCCCGACCCCATCACGCTGAACCGCCTGCTGGGCGAGATGGCGGACAGCGGCTGCAAGTACGCCTTCATGGAAGTAAGCTCGCACTCCATCGCCCAAAAGCGCATCAGCGGACTGAAGTTTGCCGGAGGCATCTTCACCAACCTGACGCGCGACCACCTGGACTATCACAAGACAGTGGAAAACTACCTGAAGGCCAAGAAGAAGTTCTTCGACGACATGCCCAAGAACGCCTTCAGCCTGACGAACCTCGATGACAAGAACGGTCTGGTGATGACGCAGAACACGCGTTCGCGCGTCTATACCTACTCGCTGCGCAGCCTCAGCGACTTCAAGGGACGTGTGCTGGAATCGCACTTCGACGGCATGCTGCTCGACTTCAACAACCACGAGCTGGCCGTTCACTTCATCGGGCGTTTCAACGCCTCCAACCTGCTGGCCGTGTTCGGTGCCGCCGTGCTGCTGGGCAAGAAGGAGGAAGACGTGCTGGTGGCCCTCAGCACCCTGCACCCCGTAGCGGGCCGCTTCGATGCCGTCCGCTCTCCCCGCGGCTTCACGGCCATTGTGGACTACGCCCACACGCCCGACGCGCTGGTCAACGTGCTCAACGCCATTCACGGCGTGCTGGAAGGCAAGGGGAAAGTCATCACCGTGGTGGGCGCCGGAGGCAACCGCGACAAAGGGAAACGCCCCCTCATGGCCAAAGAGGCCGCCCGCCTCAGCGACCGCCTGGTCATCACCAGCGACAATCCCCGCTTCGAGGAGCCGCAGGACATCATCAACGACATGCTGGCCGGACTCGACAAGGACGACATGCAGAAGACCCTCAGCATAGCCGACCGCCGCGAAGCCATCAGAACGGCCTGCATGCTGGCACAGGCGGGAGACGTGATACTGGTAGCCGGCAAGGGCCACGAGAACTATCAGGAAGTGAAGGGCGTGAAGCACCACTTCGACGACAAGGAAGAACTCCAGAAGATTTTCAACGAACATTGAAAGTAACGATTAATCATCAAACACTATGCTATACTATTTATTCCGTTGGCTGGACCAATTCGATTTCCCCGGAGCGGGCATGTTCGGATACACTTCGTTCCGCGCGCTGATGGCCGTCATTCTGGCGCTGCTCATCTCGACCATCTGGGGCGACAAGTTCATCAACCTGCTGAAGCGGAAACAGATTACCGAAACACAGCGCGACGCCAGCATCGACCCGTTCGGCGTGAACAAAGTGGGCGTGCCCAGCATGGGCGGCGTCATCATCATCTTCGCCACGCTCATTCCCTGCCTGCTGCTGGGCAAGTTGGAGAACATCTACATGGTACTGATGCTCATCACCACCGTGTGGCTGGGCTCGCTGGGCTTTGCTGACGACTACATCAAGATATTCAAGAAAGACAAGGAAGGACTGCACGGCAAGTTCAAGATTATCGGGCAGGTGGGACTGGGCCTCATCGTGGGACTGACGCTTTACCTCAGCCCGCAGGTGGTCATCCGCGAGAACATCGAGGTGGAACTGCCCGGCGGACAGATGGAAGTGGTACACGCCGCCAAGGAAATCAAGGCCACGCAGACCACCATCCCCTTCTTCAAGAGCAACAACCTGGACTATGCCGACGTGATGGGCTTCCTGGGCGAACATGCACAGACGGCGGGCTGGATTCTCTTCGTGCTGGTCACCATCTTCGTGGTGACCGCCGTGAGCAACGGAGCCAACCTGAACGACGGCATGGACGGCATGGCGGCGGGCAACTCGGCCATCATCGGCCTGACGCTGGGCATACTGGCCTACGTGTCCAGCCACATTGAGTATGCGGGCTACCTGAACATCATGTACATCCCCGGCTCGGAAGAACTGGTCATCTTCGTCTGTGCCTTCATCGGCGCGCTGATCGGTTTCCTGTGGTACAACGCCTATCCCGCCCAGGTGTTCATGGGCGACACGGGCAGCCTCACCATCGGTGGCATCATTGCCGTGCTGGCCATCATCATCCACAAGGAGCTGCTCATCCCCATCCTCTGCGGCGTGTTCCTGGTGGAGAACCTGTCGGTCATCATGCAGCGCGTCTACTACAAGGCGGGCAAACGGAAGGGAGTGAAGCAGCGCATCTTCAAGCGCACCCCCATCCACGACCACTTCCGCACCAGCATGAGCCTGATAGAGCCGGGATGCAAGGTGTTGTTCACCAAGCCCGACAAGCTGTTCCACGAATCGAAGATTACCGTCCGCTTCTGGATTGTGACCATCATCCTGGCAGCCGTCACCATCATCACGCTGAAGATAAGATAAAGAGCCTCTCCCCCAGCCCCTCCCCCAAAGGGAGGGGAGAAGGTGACTGAGAGACAGAAAAAACAAAAACTGAACATTAGAAGAACAAGATATGAAACAGGAAAGTAATTGTACA
>NZ_CASFWU010000018.1 GCF_949298305.1 uncultured Bacteroides sp.
TTACCTTCTTCGGGAATAGGAGCCGGTCCGTGGTTAGGACCCTTCTTTACAACACACATGTGTTCCACTTCGTGTGAATAAGTCATAATTAGCTCTTTTAGTTAGTTATAATTAATAAAAACGTAAGTCCGTTTTAAAACCAAAGGCAAAGGTAACCGTTTTCTTTAATTCATCCAACCGTTCAATTTGACTTTTTTATTAAAAATAAGTAATACTCAAGGAGAGTCTGACGTATTGCCATGTCTACTTTGCAATATATGCTTACTGAAGATGCGTATAGCTTTTTCATGCGAGGTGGGATGATTAGTGGGTAGATGACTTGAATGCCGGTGTGGCGTGAGGGGCGGGCGATTGGCATTCCTGTTTCCATCCGTCTGTTGGCCAAACTGTTGATGTACAGTTGCTGATGGAATAAATAGGCAGCCGGTTTTATCACCCGTTACATCTTGTGTGTGGGACGTTTGCCATGCAGTTGCCGGATAAGCTGTTTGACGATTGTGTCCGTTTGCTTTGTGATGTCTTGCCGCCTGTTTTTCTGCCGGTGTCGTCCTTTCTTTCCGTTTTGTCATCCATACGCTTGTATGCGGATGTTTTTCCGGATGGATATCGCGGACTTTTTCTTTTTCTATGTGGAACTTTCGTTCTTTTTCCTTATTTATTTGTAGCTTTGCGCAGAGAAACGTCAATGCAGATGGTTGAAGTTGAAGTCGGGTCTGTTGACAGAGTATGCTTGCGGCACGTGTCGCCGCTTGTGCGGCAGGATACCTTCATCTGTATGAAATGCGTTTCCCGTTTTTTTCGTGGTGCAAGAAATAGTTGCTGATGATGCGTGAATTTGTATATGGAGACCAGAAGAAACTCATGTTTCGCAAGTGCAGTTTGAAGATTGGCGAAGCCAAACTTGCAGGAGATGAAGGAGTAAAAGGAGTTATCGCCCATCAGGGTGGTCTTGGGAGTTAAAGCCAATAGCTTAAACGTATGGTTGGCATCCTTTTTCACAGAGGTATTGGCTTAACTTCTTAACTGCTTAACTACAACCCGTTAATAAACTTGCGAAACTTAAACTTTTAATAAACTTGTGAAACTAAAATAATAACAATATTTCCATTCTATGAGGTTCCTTTATTACATTTATCAGGTTTGTATAGCCTTGCCTATTCTGCTGGTGTTGACTTTGTTGACTGCATTGGTTACTATTGTCGGTTCGCTGATAGGGGGGGCACATGTGTGGGGATATTATCCTGGTAAAATCTGGTCCCAGCTGACTTGTTATTTGCTGTTGCTGCCTGTTAAAGTGCAGGGGCAGGAAAAATTGCATGACCGTACTTCTTATGTTTTTGTTCCTAACCATCAGGGAGCTTTTGATATATTTCTGATTTATGGTTTCCTGGGGCGCAACTTCAAATGGATGATGAAGAAGAGCCTGAGGAAAATTCCGTTTGTAGGTAAAGCCTGTGAAAGCGCCGGGCATATTTTTGTGGACCGCAGCAATCCGAAAAAAATGTTGTCTACCATGCGGCAGGCTGAGGCATCTTTGACAGATGGTGTTTCGTTGGTCGTTTTTCCGGAGGGTGCCCGCACCTTTACCGGTCATTTGGGCAGTTTCAAACGTGGCGCTTTTCAGCTGGCCGACGATTTGCAGCTGGCAGTGGTGCCTGTTACCATAAACGGGTCTTTTGAGGTGTTGCCGCGTACTGGAAAATGGATTCATTGGCATCGGCTTACGCTGACCATTCATACTCCTATTCCTCCAAAAGGGAAAGGGGCCGAGAACATCAGGCTTACCATGAGTGAAGCGTATGCAGCTGTGGAAAGCGGGCTCCCGGAAAAATATAGAGGAAAGGTGAACGATGACCCCCGGAATGCCTGAACTTAAATCTCTGAATGATTCAAATTAAGGCTTTGGCAGAACTTCAAGTTTCGGATTTCCCGAATTGATAATCGGCGAAGTCAAACTTGCAGGAGTGAGAAGAAGCCATCGCCCGCCAGGGCGGGCTTGGATGTAAGAGACCGATAGATGAGCCAATGAAGAATGAGGAATGAAGAATAAAAGGAATTCTGCGACTCATTAATCATTATCCATTATAAGGCTATCGGCTTTCACTGCTGACGAAGCGCATCAAAGTGACAACTTCTATCCCTTCTTAACTTCCGGTAGAATCTGAAATCCGGAACTTGAAGTCATAACCCACGAACTGCCGTGTAATTCATGCCTAAAGGAGGGCGGTTCCTTGACTTGACACGGACTCTTCACACATTGTTTTTTACTTGGGGACATTTCTCTGAATGTCCCTAATTTATTTCGGCCTTCAGCTGTCTGATGGCCTTTTGCGCGTCTCCTTCCGCTTCGTTCAGCAGTGTGACAAAACGGCTGCCGATGATGGCTCCCGAGGCGTGGGCACAGGCTGCTTCGAAAGTCTGGCGGTTGCTGATGCCGAAGCCTACCATGCGCGGATTGTGCAGGCGCATATCCGCTATCCGTTTGAAGTAAGCCTGTTTTTGTGCGTTGAAGTCGTGCTGGGCACCGGTGGTGGCGGCAGAAGAGACCATGTAGATGAAGCCGTCTGTATGGGCGTCAATCTCGCGTACACGAGTTTCTTCGGTCTCGGGAGTGATGAGCATGATGACGCGCAGGCCATACGTTTCCGTGGTCTTCTTATAGGCCTTTTCATAGTCGCGGAAAGGCAGGTCGGGGATGATGACGCCGTCGATGCCGCACGCCTGGCATTGCTTGCAGAAGGCCTCGAAGCCGTAGTGCATGATGGGGTTGAGATAACCCATCAGGATGAGGGGAATGTGTACGTCGCGGCGGATGTCCTTCAGCTGGCTGAAGAGCAGGCGGAGCGACATGCCGTTGCGCAGGGCACGGGTGGCGGCTTCCTGTATGACGATGCCGTCGGCCATGGGGTCGCTGAAGGGGATGCCTATCTCAATCATGTCCACTCCGTTGTCCTGAAGGGTGCGGATGACGTCGGCAGTGCCGTCGAGGGTGGGGCATCCGGCACAGAAATAAATGGAAAGCAGATTTTGGGGGTTGTCTTTGAATAGTTGGTTGATACGGTTCATAGTCTTTAGTTGATGATTGGTTTGACATTTGGAGAATGGGTCGGATGGGGATGGTTTGTTCCTCATCCTTCATTCTTGATCTGATGGATAAATTGCCGGATCCGTTCCACATCCTTCACTCCGGGGCGGATTTCAAAGCGGCTGTTCAGGTCTATGCCGGCGAAGCGGGGGTGGCGGAATTGGCGGATGGCTTTCGCGCTGTACAGGTTGAGGCCACCGCTCAGCAGGAAAGGGGTGGTTCCCCGGTATCGTTGCAGCAGGCTCCAGTCGAACTGGTTGCCCGAACCTCCGAATTGCGGACATTTGGTGTCGAAGAGATAGTAGTTGCATAATCCTTCGTAGGAGGAAATGGCGGCCAGGTCTTTGCCGGTGGCGATGGAGAAAGTCTTGATGACATGCAGGCCGCTGTTTTGGATGGCGTGACAATATTCGGGTGTCTCGTTGCCGTGCAGTTGCACATATTCCAGCCCGAAGCGGTCGGCATACATCAGCACATTTTCCTTGTGCTCGTTGACGAATACACCTACCCGCCCGGCACGGAGCGGCAGGTAGGCTGGCAGTTCGCAGACACACCGGGGGGAGTAGGGATAGAAGATGAACCCTATCAGGTCTACACCCAGTTCTTCGACCTGGCGGATGTTTTCGGCTTCGGTCATGCCACATATTTTAATAAGTGTATTCATAAAGGTCGTTGTTTCAGTAAGTAAGATGCTGTGTCTATCTGCTTGATGAAGTCTTTCAGTGACTGGCCCGGTGAGGCGGTCTTCATGAACGTCTCTCCGATGAGGAAGCCGCGGAAACCGGCTGTGCGAAGGGCCGCTGCGGTTTCGGGCTGTGCAAGTCCGCTTTCCGATACGAGCAGCGGAGCACCGGCTTCTTGCCCGGCTGTCCGTTTCAATTCTTCCGCCAGTCTGAACGAGTTCTGTACGTCGGTATGGAAGGTGCCCAGGTTGCGGTTGTTTACTCCCAGCATGTCCGGACGGCAGGCGGCGTAGGCCAGCTCGGCGGGAGAGTGTATCTCCAGCAGTACCTCCAGACTGAGGGTGTGTGCCTGTTCCGCCAGTTCCGCACATCGTTCAGGCGTCAGACAGGCGGCTATCAGCAGTACGGCATCGGCACCTGCAATGCGTGCCTGCCACAGTTGGTACTCGTCTACAATGAAGTCCTTGCGCAGAATGGGCAGGTTTACCGTAGGGCGTGCTGTACGCAGGTCTCGCAGATTACCTCCGAAGTATTTTTCGTCTGTCAGGATGGACAGGGCTGCGGCTCCTGCTGACTGGTAGGCGGCGGGGATGACGGCGGCCTCAGCCTCTTGGGCTATCCATCCTTTGGAAGGCGAACGACGCTTGAATTCAGCTATGATGCCCGTGGGCGATTGGGCCAATGCCTGTTTCATGCTACGATTTTTCCGTTCCAGCGATTCGGCCTGTGTACGCAGTTGTCCGGGCGGGACTATCTGTTTTTGGCAGGCGATTTCGGCCTTCTTGTTCTCTACGATTTCAGACAATATATCTTTCATGGTTTCAACTGTTTAGTTCGATGAATTTCTTCAGTGTATTCAGGGCTTTGCCGCTTTCCAGCGATTCGCGGGCAATGGCAATGCATTCCTCAATCTCTTTCATAGGTTCCATTACCTGGATGGCAAAGGCGGCATTTACTACTACACACTGGGTCTGTGCCGGCGTGGCACATCTGTTCAGGATGTTGTCGAAGATGCGGGCGGCATCCTGCTGCGTGCTGCCTCCCGACAGTTCCTCGGGGCGCGCTTCGCCGAAGCCTAATGTTCGGGGTCTGTAGATGCGCTCGTAGTTGCGGGTCATTACCTTGAACTCGTCTGTCAAGGATATTTCATCGTAACTGTCCAGACTGTTGACCACGGCAAAGTCAATGCCCAGTTTGTAGAATACGTTGGTGTAGAGACGCATTTGTGCCAGGTCGGCCACTCCCAATAGCTGATAGGCGGGGCGGCAGGGATTGACGAGTGGTCCCAATAGGTTGAACAGGGTGCGGACACCCAGAGCGCGGCGTACCGGTCCTACCAGCTTCATGGCGGGATTGAACAGCTGGGCGTGCAGATAGGCCATGTTGCACTCGTCCATGCTGCGCTGCAGCCGGTCGGGCCGGTTACTGAAGCGCACGCCGTGCTGCTCCATGACGTTGCTGGCACCGCTCACCGAGGTGGCTCCGTAGTTGCCGTGCTTGGCCACTTTGTAGCCGGCACCTGCCACGACGAAGCAGGCGCAGGTGGAGATGTTGAAGGTGTTCTTGCCGTCGCCTCCCGTTCCTACAATGTCTATGGGGCGATAAGGGGCGAAGTCTATGGGAATGCGGGTTTCCATCAGGGCTTCCCGGAAGCCTATGAGTTCGTCCACCGTGATGGCGCGCATCTGGAAGGCGGTGAGCATGGCGGCTACCTGCGCTTCGGGATACATGCCTTGTGTGATGTTGAGCAGCAGTTGTCTGCTCTCTTCCGTGCTGAGCTCTTCGTGGTTGAAGAGGCGGGATAATATTGCTTTCATACGTTTTTGACTGATTGAAGAAGAGTGATGAATGGTTAATGGTAAATGGTTAATGATAAATGATGAATGGCAGAATGGGTACTAATCACTAACCGCTAACCGTTGACCACTAATCACTAACCGCTAACCGTTGACCACTAACCGCTGTATTGCAGCCAGTTGCGGACGATGGCCTTTCCGTCAGGCGTCAATACCGATTCGGGATGGAACTGGATGCCGTGGATGTCGTAGCTGCGGTGCTTCAGAGCCATAATCTGACCTTCGGGGCTGACAGCCGTGACGGCCAGTTGCGGAGGAAATCCGTCGGTGTCCACCACCCACGAGTGGTAACGTCCCACCTGTATCTCCCGGGGCAGGCCGTGGAAGATGTAGTCTTCTTCGAGGATGAATCCTTCTTTGGTTCCTACGGCAGTTCCTCTTACCAGGCGGGTAGGGGTCTGTACACCGTGGAAAACCTCACTGAGGTTGGTCAGCCGTCCGCCGAATATCTGTCCGATGGCCTGCTCGCCCAGACAGATGCCCAGCATCGGTTTCTTGCCGGCATAGGTACGGATGACTTCCGTCAGCAGTCCTGCTTCTTCGGGGATGCCCGGGCCGGGCGAGAGGACAATCTTGTCATATCGTTCCAGTTCCTTCAGTTGGAACCGGTCGTTGCGTACCACGTCCACTTCGGCGCCCAGCTCCTTCAGCAGGTGGGCCAGGTTGTAGGTGAACGAGTCGTAGTTGTCAATGAGTGCAGTTTTCATACTATATTACTCAAGTTTTGGGTTTGATATTTCACTGGAAGTTAAGAAGTTATAGAAGTTGTCACTTCGCTTTGCTTTGCTAGAAGTTAAAGCCGATAGTCTTACAAAAGGAAAAATTGGCAGTAACAGGTCTATTGGCCTTTAACTTCTAAGCCCGTCCTGGCGGGCGATAACTCCTTCTAACTCCTCTAACTCCTGCAAGTTTGGCTTCGCCGATTTTCAATTCGGTAAAACCGAAACTTAAATATATTATATTTGTGGATGGTGGTTCTACATCTTCTCTGCCATTTCGATGGCTTTTCTCAGGGCTCCCAGTTTGTTGTTCACTTCCTGCAGTTCGTATTCCTCGTTGCTGCGTGCCACGATGCCTCCTCCTGCCTGGAACCAGAGCACGCCGTTGCGACTGACGAAGGTGCGGATGGTGATGGCCTGGTTGAGCGAACCGTCCAGTCCGATGAAGCCTATGCAACCGCCATAGGCACCGCGGTTATGGGGCTCAATCTGGCTGATGAGCTGCATGGCCCGCACTTTCGGTGCTCCGCTCAGGGTGCCTGCCGGAAAGGTGTCCACGAAAGCCTTCACGGGGTCGGCACCGTCGTTCAGCGTCCCGCTGACGCGGCTCACCAGGTGGATGACGTGGCTGTAATATTGCGTTTCCTTGTAGAAGTCCACCTGAACGTCGTGGCAGTTGCGAGAGAGGTCGTTGCGGGCCAGGTCTACCAGCATCACGTGCTCGGCGTTCTCTTTCGGATTGTCGCGCAGGTAGCGGGCGTTGGCGGCATCCTGCTCGGGATTACCGGTGCGGCGGGTGGTACCGGCAATGGGGTCGATGTAGGCACGGCGCCCTTCGATGCGGCAGTGTGTCTCGGGCGAGGAGCCGAAGATACGGAAGCCGCCGAAGTCGAAGTAGAACAGATAGGGCGAGGGATTGATGCTGCGCAGGGCACGGTAGAGCTTGAAGTCGTCGCCCACGAAGCGTTGCTCGAAGCGTCGCGAGAGTACTATCTGGAATACGTCGCCCCGCAGGCAATGGGCAATGCCCCGGCGGATGTTGGCCTTGTGTTCTTCGTCGGTGAGCGGAGAGGTGACGGGACCGGTGGCGTGGAAGTCGTAGGCGGTGTAGTTGCGGTTGTTGATGGCTTTCTGCACTTTGTCCAGTTCACTGCTTTCGTTGTCGGCCAGCATTTCGAGTATCATCATTTCGTTGCGGAAGTCGTTGAACACAATCAGATACTTATATAGGATATAGAGCATGTCGGGGGCATCGTTGGTGGTCTCGCGGCTGTCCTTCACGTCTATCTGTTCAAAGTAACGCACGGCATTGAAAGAGGTGTAGCCATACAGGCCGCAATAGTGGCTGTACTCTCCCTCTACCCGGAAGCGGCCCAGGAAGTCGTTGACGGCGTTTTCCACCCGGTAGCTGTCGGTCACGGCCCGTTCTTCGCGCCGGCCGTCGGGCAGGCGGAAGATGGCGGTGCCGTGGTCTATGCTGATGCTGGCCAGTGGACAGAGAGCAATGAAAGAGCGGTTGTTTTCGCTTCCGTGGTAGTCGGAGCTCTCCATCAGGGCGCTTTGCGGAAAGACGTCGCGTACCTTCAGATAGGTACTTACCGGGGTGTGCAGGTCGCCCAGCAGGATACGGCTGCGGGTGGTATAGTGGTAACGGTTGGAGGTAGTCATGGGGTTAATGGTGAATGGTGAATGGTGAATGGTTAATGACTTAGAAATTTTCGGTCTGCGGTCTCTCTCTCAGGTAGGTCTCCATGTCCTTGTCGCCGCGGCCCGATACGGTCAGTACGACGACATCCGTGGGACGGAAGTGCATCTGCTCCAGTGCACCCAGGGCGTGGGCACTTTCCAGGGCGGGGATGATGCCCTCCAGGCGGGTCAGGCGGTAGGCGGCCCGGATGGCTTCGTCGTCGTTGACGGAGAGGACCAGGGCGCGCTTCTGTTTGGCCAGATTGGCGTGCATGGGTCCGATGCCCGGATAGTCCAAGCCGGCCGAGATGGAGTATGGCTCTTCTATCTGTCCGTCCTCGTTCTGTATGACGTAGGTCCGTGCTCCGTGGATGATGCCCGTCTGCCCCAGTGCGATGGTGGCGGCGGTCATGCCGCTTTCCACGCCTTTCCCTCCGGCTTCGGCCAGCACTATCTTCACCCGCTGGTCGTCTATGTAGTGGTAGATAGTTCCGGCAGCATTGCTTCCGCCGCCCACGCAGGCCATGAGGTAGTCGGGATAGTCGCGCCCTTCCTGTTCCAGCAACTGCTTCCTGATTTCCTCGCTGATGACAGACTGGAGCCGTGCCACCATGTCTGGGTAGGGATGGGGTCCTACGGTGGAGCCTATGATGTAATAGGTGTCCTGCGGATGGCAGCACCAGTCGCGGATGGCTTCGTTGGTGGCATCTTTCAGGGTCATGTTGCCCGAAGTCACAGGTACCACCGTGGCCCCCAGCATCTTCATCTTTTCCACATTGACGTGCTGGCGTTCCACGTCGGTCTTGCCCATATAGACAATGCACTCCATGCCCGTCAGGGCGCAGACGGTGGCCGTGGCCACGCCGTGCTGTCCGGCGCCCGTCTCGGCAATGATGCGTTTCTTGCCCATGCGGCGTGCCAGCAGAATCTGTCCGATGGTGTTGTTGATTTTGTGCGCGCCGGTGTGGTTCAGGTCTTCCCGTTTCAGGTAAATCCGGCATCCGTATCTTTCCGAGAGGCGGGAGGCCAGGTAGAGCGGCGAAGGCCGTCCCACGTAGTCGCGGAGCAGACGTTCGTACTCCTGACGGAAGTCTTCACTTTGCAGGACACCGAGGTAGGTGTCCTGCAGTTCCTTGACGCACCGATGGAGGATTTCGGGGATGTAGGCTCCGCCGAATTCTCCGTAGTAGCCTTGGTTGTCAACTAAGAATGTAGTCATATTTGTA
This sequence comes from uncultured Bacteroides sp., assembly GCF_949298305.1. GTDB lineage: Bacteria > Bacteroidota > Bacteroidia > Bacteroidales > Bacteroidaceae > Bacteroides. Next base: position 9,256 of record NZ_CASFWU010000018.1, read on the forward strand.
GAGGTTTAATTGTGATGAAACGATGGATAACGAAAAGAGCCCTGCCGCAAGTGCGACAGGGCTCTTTCTGATATTGTTCGGTTAGATGACGGATATATACATACGAGCGCTGCTCCCCTTACGACTGCAGGAGTTGTAACGGACGCCACCACCAATATGTATTTGTCATTCTTGTTTTCATTGCTTTTTTTTAGTTTTACGGGGCAAATATAGACACTTTATTTGGATTTCCAAAGATTTGCTTACTTTTTTTCTTTGTCTGAACAAAAAAAGGCCGGCAGGTGTTTTGGGTACGAGTATCGTTGCTGCTAGCGGAACTTGCATAACCAATAAATGTAGGAATCAATTATGAAACGAAGTCATTGGATTACCGTGGGCGTGGTCATCGCCATTTTGCTGTTGTTGTTTTGGCTATTTATAGCCGAAGACTTGAATGCCTGGATAGGGACGAACTGAGTGTTGGTGCATTTTTTTCATTTTATTTCTGTGCGTTGTTCGGATAAAGATGTATCTTCGCAGAAAAACCAAGAAGTATATGAGAGGATTAAGTTATTCATTCCTGCGCGCTGTGTGTGCGCTTGTCATTGGCCTGATTCTGGTGATGTTTCCCAATCAGGCAGGTGAATACCTGGTGATTACGGTGGGGGTGGTGTTCCTGATACCTTCGCTCATCAGTCTCATCGGTTATTTCGCATTGGGGAAAGATGGCAGCCGCCGCTTCCCGATTGAGGGAGTGGGCAGCCTGCTGTTCGGGCTTTGGCTGATGATTATGCCCGGATTCTTTGCCGACCTGCTGACGTTTGTGCTGGGCTTCATTCTGGCGCTGGGCGGGGTGCAGCAGATTGCCTCGCTGGTGTCTGCCCGCCGCTGGATGCGTGTACCCGGTGGCTACTATGTGGTGCCGGTGCTGATTCTGATTGCCGGCGTGGTGGCGTTGTTCAATCCCACAGGCGTCCGTTCAACGGCCTTCATCATCATTGGCGTCAGCAGCTTGGTCTATGCCCTGTCCGAATTGCTGAACTGGTTCGTATTCTCCCGCCGCCGTCCCAAACCGACGGCAGGAGGCAGTTCCGCGCTTCAGAACAGTACCGATGTGGAAGATGCCGAGATCGTGAACGACTGACGTGCGGCGTACGGTCGGTTCCGATTGAGAAAGGGGGTGTGCAGGCACGGAGAGTTGCCGGCACACCCCCTTTCCTTGTCTTGTCCGCAGTCTGTCCAATCGCATGGGCAGGAGGGAAAAGAAAAATAGGGCAGGCCTTGTTTCGCAACAAAGCCTGCCCGGCAAACTTAAAACAACCAACAAAAGAAATAAGCTTTCAGCTCAATCTCTCTGTGGAATCTCTTGTCATGCGAGTTATCGGATGAACAGCAACTCCCTGTACTTGGGCAACGTCCACATCTGGTTGTCGACAATCAGTTCGAGCTTGTCGATGTGGTAGCGTATCTGCTCCATGGCCGGAACGATGGTGTCGTGGTAGGCGATGGCCTTGCTGCGCTCGCCGGCAATCTTGTTGGCCACCTTGCGGGCTTCTATCATGGCATCCACGTGCTCCTTGATGAAGGCGGTGCGGTCGGCAATCTCCTCGATGAGTTCCAGATTCTTGGCCGAGAGTTTGGCGGCCTTCTCGGCCGGGAAGAGCTCTTTCATCTTGTAGACGTTGTCTATCAGCTCGGTCTGGTACTGGGTGGCCACGGGGATGATGTGGTTCATGGCCAGGTCGCCCAGTACGCGGGCTTCAATCTGTATTTTCTTGGTGTAGGTTTCCCACTTCACCTCGTTGCGCGCTTCCAGTTCCTTCTTGCTCATGACACCTGTCTTCTCGAACATGGCGATGCTTTCGGGCTTCAGGTAGTTGTCGAAGATGAGGGGGACGCTGGTCTCGCAGTCCAGGCCGCGTCTCTGTGCCTCGGCCTTCCACTCGTCGCTGTAGCCGTTTCCGTCGAAGTGGATGGGCTTGCAAATCTTGATGTACTTGCGGATGACTTCCAGGATGGCCGACATCTTGGGTTCGCCTTTCTCCATCAGCGCGTCCACGTCCTGCTTGAACTCGGCCAGCTGTTCGGCCAGGGCGGTGTTCAGGGCTATCATGGCGCTGGCGCAGTTGGCTTCCGACCCTACGGCACGGAACTCGAAGCGGTTGCCGGTGAAGGCGAAGGGCGAGGTGCGGTTGCGGTCGGTGTTGTCTATCATCAGCTCGGGTATCTGGGGGATGTCCAGTTTCATGCCCTGCTTGCCGCTGAGGCTGATCAGTTCGTCCTTGTCACTTTCCTCGATGTGGGCCAATACCTGCGAGAGCTGCTTGCCCAGGAAGGAGGAGATGATGGCGGGGGGAGCTTCGTTGGCACCCAGACGGTGGGCGTTGGTGGCGCTGGAGATGGAGGCCTTCAGCAGGCCGTTGTGGCGGTAGACGGCCATCAGCGTGTTGACCACGAACGTGATGAAGCGCAGGTTCTCCTCGGGGGTCTTGCCGGGGGCGTGGAGCAGGATGCCCGTGTCGGTGCCCAGCGACCAGTTGTTGTGCTTGCCGCTGCCGTTCACTCCCTTGAAGGGCTTTTCGTGGAGCAGCACGCGGAAGCCGTGGTGGCGTGCGATTTTGCGCATCAGGGCCATGATGAGCATGTTGTGGTCTACGGCCAGGTTGCATTCCTCAAAGACGGGTGCCAGCTCAAACTGGTTGGGGGCCACCTCGTTGTGGCGTGTCTTGACGGGGATGCCCAGCTTCAGGGCTTCAATCTCCAGCTCCTTCATGAAGGCGGCCACGCGGGGCGGAATGGCTCCGAAGTAGTGGTCCTCCAGCTGCTGGTTCTTGGCGGAGTCGTGTCCGGTCAGCGTGCGGCCCGTCATCAGCAGGTCGGGGCGTGCGGCATACAGGCCTTCGTCTATGAGGAAATATTCCTGCTCCCAGCCCAGGTAGGCATATACTTTCTTCACGTCGGGGTTGAAGTAGTGGCAGACGTCTGTGGCGGCCTTGTCCACGGCGCGCAGGGCCTTCAGGAGCGGGGCCTTGTAGTCCAGCGATTCGCCCGTGTAGGCAATGAAGATGGTGGGGATGCACAGGGTGTCGTCCACGATGAAGGCGGGCGACGAGGGGTCCCAGGCCGAGTATCCGCGCGCCTCGAAGGTGTTGCGGATGCCGCCGTTGGGGAAGCTGGAGGCGTCGGGCTCCTGCTGTACGAGCAGCTTGCCGGTGAACTCTTCCATGACTCCTCCCTTGCCGTCGTGCTCCACGAAGGCGTCGTGCTTCTCGGCCGTGCCTTCGGTCAGGGGGTGGAACCAGTGGGTGTAGTGGGTGGCTCCCATTTCGGTGGCCCACTTCTTCATGCCTGCGGCCACCTCGTCGGCAATGCTGCGGTCCAGCGTGGCGCCGTTGTCTATGACGTCAATCAGCTTGGCATAGACCTTGCTCGGCAGATAGCGGAACATCTTTTCCTTGTTGAACACGTACTTGGCAAAGTACTCTGACGGGCGTTCCGCCGGTGTCTCCACGACTACCGGCTTCTTCTTGAACGCCGTTTCTACGACTCTGAATCTCAATTTTGACATAATACTCGTTTCTTTATTGGTTTGAAATATGTTCTTTTTTTTCGTAAGCTCCGCAAAGCGTGGCAGGCGTCTCCGGGGCTTCCGGTTGCTTTATCCGAAGTATAGCGTCAGTTTAGTCTGATTAAACTGTCAGTTTAAAGCGATTAAACTCTCGGTTTAGTCCGATTAAGCTCCCGGTTTATAGCTATTAAACTGACAGTTTATTTTCAGTAAATCAGAATAAACTCGTATGCGGTTGTTTCACAATGAGTTGGCTGCTGAGGCCTGCGGGCTTAGTTGTAGGCCGACTCTCCGTGTTCGTAGATGTCGAGGCCTTCTTCTTCCACTCGTCCGGGTACGCGGAGGCCGTGAACCTTGTCAAGCAGTTTGAAGATGACGAATCCCATGCCGGCGGCCCAGGCTCCTACGACCAGCGCGCCGAACAGCTGCGCTCCCAGGAAGTTCCATCCGCCACCGTAGAACAGGCCTTCGCTGGTGGAGAACAGACCGGTGAGGACGGTTCCCGTGAAACCGCATACGCCGTGTACGGAGCTGGCGCCTACGGGGTCGTCAATCTTCAGCACCTTGTCGATGAAGTCTACGGCGAATATCATCAGACAGCCGCAGATGCTTCCTATGGCGACGGCTCCTGCCGGAGAGACGGCGTCGCAACCGGCCGTCACGCCTACCAGTCCGGCCAGAATGCCGTTCAGCGTCAGCGACAGGGAGGGCTTGCCATACTTCATCCAGCTGACCAGCAGGGCGAAGCATCCGCCTGCGCAGGCGGCCAGGTTGGTGTTGAGGAAGACAAGCGAGATGGCCACCTGGTCGTCGGTAGTAGCGGCAGCCAGCTGCGAGCCGGGGTTGAAGCCGAACCAGCCGAACCACAGGATGAACACGCCCAGGGCCGCGAGGGTGAGGTTGTGGCCGGGGATGGCTCTGGACTTGCCGTCTCTGCCGTACTTGCCGATGCGGGGGCCCAGGATGGCGGCGCCTACCAGGGCTATCCAGCCGCCCACGGAGTGGACGATGGTGGAGCCGGCGAAGTCGTGGAAGGTGGTGCCGAAGAGGTTCATCATGAACGAGCCTTCGTCGCCGTTCATCAGCCATCCGCCGCCCCACGTCCAGTGGCCGGACACGGGATAAATCAGCACGCTGATGAAGATGGTATATACCAGGTACATGGAGAACTTGGTACGTTCGGCCATGGCGCCCGAGACGATGGTGGCCGCTGTGGCGCAGAACACGGTCTGGAACACCAGGAAGCCTTCGGTGGGCAGCGAGGCGGGGTCGGGCAGGCCGTTGCTGTCGAAGGCGAGGCTCATCAGATGGGGAGCGCCGAAGAGGTCGCCCAATCCAAACATGATGCCGAAGCCTACCAGCCAGTAGAGCAGCGAGCCGAAGATGAAGTCCACGAAGTTTTTCATCAGGATGTTGGCCGTATTCTTGGTGCGGGTGAATCCGGCTTCGACCAGCGCGAAGCCCGGCTGCATGAAGAATACCAGCATGGCGGCCAGCAGCATCCAGACGGTGTTGACACCCGATACCAGCTGGGCTACGGTGTCGGGGAGGTCCGCTCCGGTTGGGGCGATGCTTTCGGCGGTGATGTCTTGTGCGTATGTGTCGGTTGCAAGGCATAGCAATGTCAGTATGGCAACGGCCGTCCACGGCCTGATGCCACGTTTCGTATATTTGTCCATAATCATTTTGCTTTAGTTGTACTTGTAGAAATTGCTTCCGGTATCCGCACCTCCGTGTGGGGCAGGTGCAGGACCGGGGGAAAGTGTCCGGGCTATCGGGTTGTGCTGCCTTACTTCTCCTGTTCGGCATTGTAGAGGGCAATGTCGCCCCGTTCGCCCGTGCGGATGCGGATGGCATCTTCAATGGGGATGACGAAGATACGTCCGTCGCCTATCTCACCCGTCTGTGCGGCCTTGATGATGGCCTGCACGGTCTTTTCGGCATTCTTGTCGCGTACGACGATGGAAATCAGGATGCGCTCGATGGAGCTGGTGTCGTACATGACCCCGCGGTAGATGCGGGCCTCTCTGGACTTTCCAATTCCCCTGACATCGTAGTAGGAGAACCATTCGATGTCCGCTTCGAGCAACGCGTCCTTCACGTCCTCGAACTTGGTCTTGCGGATGATAGCTTCAATCTTTTTCATACCTTAAACAGTGATTTGTGGTTTGTACTTCGTCAGAAACTGAGCCCTGCTGCAAAGTAGGCTCCCTCGGTGGCCGGGTTCCAGGTGGCGGAACAGAACAGGGGCAGGGAGAAGGAGTCGGTAACCTTGATTTCCTTGCCGGCCTTCAGGGTGAGGTTGCACACCTCGAAACCGCCGGCGCCACCGTTGTAGAAGCTGGTTTCCCAGGGCGTGGCACCTATTTCGGCCTTCCAGTCCAGGCCGCCCAGCCTGAAGGGAGCCGCTACGCTGATGTACGAGGAGTAGGCACGCTCTCCGTCGGCCTTCACTCCGTCGGCTCCCGCGAAGTTGGTGTACCAGTTGACGGCCAGCGGGCCGAAGTCGTAACCCACCTGTGCCTCGAACACGTGCATGGTGTTGCGGGCACCGTAGTGGAAGTAACCCTGTCCGCCGTTGAACCAATAGTCGGTGACCGATGCGCTGAATCCGCCTGTGGTGTAACCCAGTGTCAGGTCAAATTCCTTGGTGTCCGAGCTTTCCAGTCCCACTGAGCCCCAGGCTCCGAGCGAGAAGCCCTTGTAGGACACGGATGCGCGGGGTTGGATGCTTACGCCGCCCAGGTCCTGGCCGCGCCAGATGTAGCTGCTCACGAGGTCGGCTCCGGCCGTTGCCTCCACTTTGTCCTGTGCCTTTGCTGTGAAAGGCACTGATAATAACGCGGTGGCTATTATCCCCAATTTCATGTTTCTTGTCTTCATACCTTTTTACCTTTTACTTCTTACTAATCTGCGGATGATCGGTCCGTCTCATATTTATATAGTCAGCGCTGAAACTATCAAGTAGGGATTGCCTTGCATGCGATGTTGTCGTCCTTATGCCTATTTCAACCAGTTGCGGATGCGGCGCATGGCCTCCGCTGTGTCAGAGTGGTTGCCGAAGGCGGTCAGGCGGATGTAGCCTTCGCCACTCGGCCCGAAGCCCACGCCCGGCGTGCCCACCACGTTGGCTTCGTAGAGCATCTGTTCGAAGAATCGCCAGGAACTGATGCCGTCCGGTGTCTTCAGCCAGATGTAGGGAGCGTTCACGCCGCCGTACACTTTCAGTCCGGCCTTTTCAAGCCCCTCTTTCATGGTGCGGGCATTCTCCATGTAGTAGTCTATGTTGGCCTTCACCTGCTGCTTCCCTTCCGGGGTGTAGATGGCTTCGGCCGCCCGCTGGGTGATGTAGCTGGTGCCGTTGAACTTGGTACACTGGCGGCGGTTCCACAGCTTGTTGAGGGCTACGCGGTCGCCCGTCAGGGTGGCGGCGGTCAGTTCCTTGGGCACCACGGTGTAGCCGCAGCGCACACCGGTGAATCCGGCCGTCTTCGAGAAGCTGCGTATCTCGATGGCGCATTTCTTGGCTCCTTTTATCTCGTAGATGGAGTGGGGGACGTCGTCTTCGCGGATAAAGGCCTCGTAGGCGGCGTCGAACACGAGAAGTGTGTCGTTGTCCAGCGCATAGTCCACCCACTTCTTCAGCTCGGCCTTGGTCAGCGTGGTGCCGGTGGGGTTGTTGGGATAGCAGAGGTAGATGAGGTCGATGCGCCTGTCGGGGATTTCGGGCACGAAGCCGTTCTCCTCGGTGCAGGGCAGGTAGGTGACGTTGCTCCAGTGGCCGTCATCCTCCAGCGTGCCGGCCCGTCCGCACATGATGTTGCTGTCCACGTAGACCGGATAGACGGGGTCGGTGATGCCCATGCTGTTGTCCCAGCGCAGCAGTTCGCCGATGTTTCCCGTGTCGCTCTTGGCACCGTCGTTGATGAAGATCTCGCCGGCCGACAGGTGTACGCCCCGTGGGGCAAAGTCGTTCTTGATGATGGCTTCGATGAGGAAGTCATAGCCCTGTTCGGGACCATATCCGCGGAAGGTCTTCTCGCTGCCCATCTCGTCCACGGCCTTGTGCATGGCCGCGATGCAGGCGGGGGGAAGCGGACGGGTCACGTCGCCTATGCCCAGCCGGATGAGGTCTTGTTTGGGGTGTGTTATCTTGAACGTGTTAATCTTCTTGGCGATGTCTGAAAACAGATAACTGCCCGGTAGCTTTAAAAAATGTTCGTTTACTAATGCCATTTCTTTTGTTGTTTAAGTTTGTCTATTCATTTATAATTCCATTTCTCCATCGAATACCTTGGCGGCGGGTCCGGTCATCAGCACATGTCCTGAGGCTTCGTCCCATTCAATGGTCAGCCGACCTCCATCCATGATGATTTCCGACCGTCGGCCCGTCCGGCCGGTCAGGCAGGCGGCCACTGCGGTGGCGCAGGCTCCTGTCCCGCAGGCTTGGGTAACACCCGAACCACGCTCCCAGACACGCATCCGGATGGTTCCGTCGGGCAGCACCTTGGCAAATTCCACATTGATGCGTCCGGGGAAAAGCGGGTGACGTTCCAGTTGCGGGCCGGCTTGGGTAATATCTGTTTCGTTAAGGTCGTTCACGAAAATCACCAGATGGGGATTGCCCATGCTGACGGCGGTGCCTGTGAACTGCTGGCCGTCGGCCGTGAGGACGGGCTGTTCCCTCATGGGTTTGGCTCCCTGTCCGTCGTAGTTCACGAGCTCGTCGGCCGGAATGCCCATATCCACCGTAACCGTTTCCACTTTTCCGTCCGTTACGTGCAGCTTCAGCTGTTTCACGCCCGAGAGGGTTTCAAGGGCCACTTCCGTCTTGGCAGTCAGGCCGTAGTCATACAGGTACTTGCCGATGCAGCGGCTGGCGTTGCCGCACATGCGTGCTTCGGAGCCGTCGGCGTTGAAGATGCGCATGCTGAAGTCGGCACAGGCTGAACTGCCTATAAGCACAAGACCGTCGCTGCCTATCCCTGTGTGTGGAGCGCTCCATCTCACCGCCACTTCTTCGGGGTGTTCAATGGGGTATCGGGTGGTGTCTACGTAGATGTAGTCGTTGCCTGCTCCGTGCATCTTGGTAAATCTTACAGCTTTTGTCATTTTGTACTTAGTTTATATAATTAGTTATCTTTTTGTTTGATTTCGATGCAAATATACGACGTTTTGAATAATTATATGTAAAATGTGTTTCTCTTTTATACTTTATTTATTATTTCTTTCAGTCGGTAATCATATCTTGTCTTTTGCTTTTGATTTGATAGTATTTAGTGGCGTATTCAGATGAATTGTAACTTATGGGCAGATGAACAAGAGGATTCTTTTACGTTGCTTCAGAATGGGGTACGGGATATGTGCGTCCGTTTTTCCTTTACTATAAACAACGGACGGCGTGTTTTGTTGACAAAATGATGCGGCTTCCTACCGTATGTTTGTCGGTTTGTCAACGTGTGGCTGATGGGTGATTGGCATGCAGGTTCATTGAAGTGTGAAAAAAACAATGGCCCCTTCTTTCGCTCTTGTCGGTCGCTGCTGGCAGGCAGGAGACCGGTAGAGGGAAGGGGCCATTGGCATTGTTGGTTAGGGGGTAGAGCAGATTATGCTTTCCGGTAGGCTTGTTCGTGTACGCCTGCCACTGCCCGGCCGCTGGGGTCGTTCAGGTTCTTGAACGCGGCATCCCAGGCAAGAGCTTCGGCGGTGGAGCAGGCCACGCTGGGTACGCTGGGCACGGAACGGGCGGCGCTGTCGCTGGGGAAGTGTTCCTCGAAGATGCTGCGGTAGTAGTATTCCTCCTTGTTCTGCGGCGGATTGATGGGGAAGCGTTCGGCGGCACGGGCCATCTGCTCGTCGCTGACGGCGGCTGCGGTCATGGCCTTCAGCGTGTCAATCCAGGAGTAGCCCACGCCGTCGGAGAACTGTTCCTTCTGCCTCCAGGCCACGGCTTCGGGCAGCAGCGGGGCAAAGGCTTCGCGCACCACGCGCTTCTCTATCTCGCGTCCCGGACACATCTTCACCGCCGGGTTCAGGCGCATGGCCACGTCGAGAAACTCCTTGTCGAGGAAGGGCACGCGTCCCTCCACGCCCCAGGCCGAGAGGCTCTTGTTGGCGCGCAGGCAGTCGTAGAGGTGGAGCTTGGAGAGCTTGCGGACGGTCTCTTCGTGGAAAGCCTGTGCGTCGGGTGCCTTGTGGAAGTAGAGGTAGCCGCCGAACACTTCGTCCGCCCCCTCGCCACTGAGCACCATCTTGATGCCCATTGACTTGATGACGCGGGCCAGCAGGTACATCGGCGTGGAGGCACGCACGGTGGTGACATCGTAGGTCTCGATGTAGTAGATGACGTCGCGGATGGCATCCAGACCTTCCTGAATGGTGTAGTGGATTTCGTGGTGGACGGTGCCGATGTGTTCGGCCACCAGGCGGGCTTTCTCCAAGTCGGGCGCGCCCTTCAGACCCACGGCGAAGGAGTGGAGCTGCGGCCACCAGGCGGCCTGCTGCCCGTCGGTCTCGATGCGGCGGTCGGCATAGAGCTTGGCCACGGCCGAGATGACCGATGAGTCCAGTCCGCCGGACAGCAGCACGCCGTAGGGCACGTCGCTCATCAGCTGGCGGCGCACGGCGTCCTCCAGGGCGGTGCGCACGTCGGCCACCTGTGCCTGCCAGGCTTCCTCGGCAGGCAGTGAAGTGTAGCGGTTGCGTACGGCTTCGTAGTCAGTCCAGTCGCGCTTGTACCAGCGGCGCATCCCGCCCTCGCGGCTCCAGTAATAGTGGCCGGGGAGGAAGGGCTCGTACGTGTCGCACAGGCCTTCCAGCGCCTTCAGTTCGCTGGCGCAGTAGACGGTGCCGTCGGCATCGCGTCCTATATATAAAGGTATGACACCGATGGGGTCGCGGGCAATGAGGAACTCGTCGCGCTCCTCGTCGTAGAGGGCGAAGGCGAAGATGCCGCTCAGCCGTTCGATGAAGTCCGTGCCGTAGCGGCGGTAGAGAGCGAGGATGACCTCGCAGTCGCTGCCCGTCTGGAAGTCGTATTGTCCGGCAAACTCGGCGCGGATGTCGCGGTGGTTGTAGATTTCGCCGTTGACAGCCAGCACTTGCCGGTGGTCGGGCGAGTAGAGGGGTTGGCCGCCGCTCTGCGGGTCGACGATGGACAGGCGTTCATGGGCCAGGATGGCCGAGCCGCCGCAGTAGATGCCGCTCCAGTCGGGGCCGCGGTGGCGGATGCGTTTCGCCATGGTGAGGGCTTTCTGCCTCAGTTCGGGTGTTTGTTCCTTGATGTTGAAGATACAGGCTATTCCACACATAATAATTGCTGATTGGTAGAAGCCTCACCCCCCCGGCCCCCTCTCCAAGGGGCGAGGGGGGGAATGCTTCGGGTGTTATACTATTTTTCTTTTTTACTCAAGTTTCGCAAGTTTATTAACGGGTTGTAGTTAAGGAGTTGAGAAGTTAAGCCAAAACCTTTGTGAAAAAGGATGCCGACCATACACGTAAGCTATTGGCTTTAACTCCTAAGCCCACCCTGGTGGGCGATAACTCCTTTTAACTTCTGCAAGTTTGGCTTCGCCGATTTTCAATTCGCACTTGCAAAACTTGAGTTTTTACTTGTTGGCAGCGTTGAATCGGTGCAAGGCTATCGGCTGCCTCTGTCGAAACTATAAAGGTTTCAAGCGATGAAACCGGTAGTTTCAAGCGATGAAACCGGTAGTTTCAAGCAGTGAAACCGGTAGATTCAAGGGATGAAACCGATGGTTTCAAAAAATGAAACCAATCTGAAACCAGTAGTTTCGTTGCCTAACTAACTTTTGAAACTTTTTTCTTTCTGCTTCCTGCTTTGCACCTGGGGGAGACATGCGTTGCCGAAATTCCGCCAACAGGTTCATTTTCTATCCTTCTCCCCCTCGCCCCTTGGAGAGGGGGGCAGGGGGGGTGAGGCTCCGGTCAATCTCCTCGGCAGCCCGTCTTCCCGCAGCGATACATTTTACCACGAGGCTGGGGCCGGTGGCGGCATCGCCTGCCACGACGGCGTTCTTCGGAAGTACGGGCAGTTGCGGCTTCAGGAAGCCCATGGCCAACAGTACCAGGTCGGCCGGGATGACTTCTTTCCGTCCGGTGGGCTTCATCACGGGGCGTCCGCCTTCGGGAGCAGGCAGCCACTCCACTTCTTCTACCTCCACACCCGTGACATGACCGTTCTTACCTATAAATTTGTTGGAGTTGAGGCACCAGCGGCGGGTGCATCCCTCTTCGTGGCTGGAGCTGGTCTTCAGCACCACGGGCCACTGCGGCCAGGGGGTGGCGGGATTGTGGCCTACGGGCGGTTGGGGCATGATTTCAATCTGCGTCACGCTCAAGGCTCCCTGGCGGTGCGAGGTACCGATGCAGTCGCTGCCCGTGTCGCCGCCGCCGATGACCAGCACGTGCTTGCCGCGAGCGGTGATGCGCTCCTTCTTGTCAAATGTCTGTCCGGCCAGCACGCGGTTCTGCTGCGCCAGCATCTCCATGGCGAAATGGATGCCTGCGAGGTCGCGACCGGGGATGGCCAGGTCGCGGGCCTGTGGCGTGCCGGTGCAGACGGCGTAGGCATCGAACCCTTCGGGCAGGTGCGCCAGGTCTATCTCGCTGCCTGTCTGGAAAGTGATACCTTCTGCTTCCATGATGCGCAGGCGGCGGTCGATGATGTTCTTGCCCAGCTTGAAGTTGGGGATGCCGTAGCGCAGCAGTCCGCCTGCCTGCTCGTCGCGTTCGAAGACAGTCACTTCGTAGCCGCGGCGGTTCAGCTGGTTGGCGGCGGCCAGTCCGGCAGGACCGGAACCGATGACGGCCACGCGTCGGCCGTTGCGTTCATATTGTTTGGGTACTACGTAGCCTTCGCGGAAGGCGGCTTCTATGATGGCGGCCTCGTCCTCGCGGATGGTGACGGGGGCGTCGAACGACAGTTTCAGCACGCACGACTTCTCGCACAGGGCGGGGCAGATGCGGCCCGTAAATTCGGGGAAGTCGTTCGTGCGGGTCAGTATCTCGTAAGCCTCTTTCCAACGTCCCTTGTACATGGCGTCCTGGAACTCGGGCGGGCGGTTGCCCAGCGGGCAGGCCCAGTGGCAGAAGGGCACGCCGCAGTCCATGCAGCGGCTGGCCTGCAGTTTGCGTTCGCCGGTGTTGAGCGTCTGCTCCACCTCGCTATAATCGTTGATTCTCTCGTGTATCGGTCTGTATCCCGCCTCCTGGCGCGGGATGGTGAGAAATGCTTTAGGGTTTCCCATATAATAATTGATAATTAAGAATTGAGAATTGAGAATTGAGAATTCAGGAGTTAAGGAGTTAAGAAGTGAAGCCAATAGTTCTGCGTTATGATTCGTCTTATGGTCAGCCAAACTATCGGCTTGACTCCTTGACTTCTCTATCTCCTTAACTTCTGTATTAATAATCTCTCTGCACCTCCGCAATCTTCTGTTGCAGCTTGCGCATCTGCTCCTCGGCCAGCACCTTCTTATATTCGATGGGTGTTACCTGGATGAATTCCTCCACGTAGCGCGGCCAGTTGTCCAGCATGGTGCGGGCCAGGGCCGAGCCGGTGTAGAGGTAGTGCTGGCGGATAAGTTCGTGCAGCTCCTTGCGGGCGGTGGAGTCCTCGAGCAGCGAGAGTTCCACCATGTCCATGTTGCAGAAGTAGTCGAACGTGCCGTTGGGGTCCCATACGTAGGCCACGCCGCCGCTCATGCCGGCTGCAAAGTTGCGGCCCGTCTGGCCCAGCACCACGACGCGTCCACCGGTCATGTACTCGCAGCAGTGGTCGCCCACGCCCTCGACGACGGCGATGGCGCCCGAGTTGCGCACGGCGAAGCGTTCGCCTGCCCGTCCGTTGATGTAGACCTCACCGCTGGTGGCTCCGTAGAGCAGTGTGTTGCCCACGATGGTGTTCTGCTCGGCGGCAAAGTTGCTGCGCACGGGCGGCAGCACGGCGATGTGTCCGCCGCTCAGGCCCTTGCCCAGGTAGTCGTTGGCCTCACCCTCCAGCTTGAAGCTGATGCCGTGTGCCAGGAAGGCACCGAAGCTCTGTCCGGCCGAGCCCTTGAACTTCACACTGATGGTGCTGTCGGGCAGTCCGTCATTGCCATACCGGGCAGCCACGGCTCCCGAGAGCATGGCACCTACAGCGCGGTCGGTGTTGCCGATGGCATACTCTAGCGAAACCTCGCGGCGGCTGTCCAGGGCAGGGGCGGCGGCTTGCAGCATCTCCACATCCTTTACGTGAGCAATGTCGTGCTGCTGCTCGGTGCAGTGGTGCAGGGCGGCATCGTTCTCCACGCGGTGCAGCAGGCGGCCGAAGTCCAGCAGCGAGGCTTTCGTGCCTTCGGCTGCGGGGTGCAGCTCGATGAGGTCGGTGCGGCCCACGATGTCGTTCAGGCTCTTGAAGCCCATCTCGGCCAGGTACTCGCGCACCTCCTGTGCCAGGAAGCGGAAGTAGTTGACTACATATTTATAATGTCCGCGGAAGTGGGCCCGCAGCTTGGGGTCCTGAGTGGCCACGCCCACGGGACAGGTGTTGGAGTGGCACTTGCGCATCATGACGCAGCCCAGCACGATGAGGGCCGTGGTGCCGAAGGCGAACTCCTCGGCGCCCAGCAGGGCCATGCTGATGATGTCGCGGCCGGTCTTCAGCTGGCCGTCGGTCTGCAGGCGCACCTGTCCGCGCAGTCCGTTCAGCACCAGCGTCTGTTGCGTCTCGCTCAGTCCTATCTCCGGCGCGATGCCCGCATAGCGGATGGACGAGGCAGGCGATGCGCCCGTGCCGCCCTCGGCACCCGAGATGACGATGAGGTCGGCCTTCGCCTTGGCCACGCCGGCGGCAATGGTGCCCACGCCGCTCTCGGCCACCAGCTTCACACTGATGGCGGCCCGCGGGTTCACGTTCTTCAGGTCGAAGATGAGCTGAGCCAGGTCTTCGATGGAGTAGATGTCGTGGTGGGGCGGGGGCGAGATGAGCGAGATGCCCGGGATGGAGTGGCGCGTGCGGGCAATGACCTCGTCCACCTTGAAGCCCGGCAGCTGTCCGCCTTCGCCCGGCTTGGCGCCCTGTGCCACCTTAATCTGTATCTCCTCGGCGTTCACCAGATACTCCGCCGTCACGCCGAAGCGTCCCGAAGCCACCTGCTTCGTTTTGCTGCAGAGGCTGATGCCGTCCACCGTGTCGTGGAAGCGCGTGCTGTCTTCGCCGCCTTCGCCCGTGTTGCTGCGTGCGCCCAGTTCGTTCATGGCCAGTGCCAGTGCCTCGTGTGCCTCCTTGCTGATGGCGCCGAAGGAGATGGCCCCTGTGACGAAATGCTTCACGATGTTCTCCACCGGCTCCACCTGGTCAATGTCTATCGGGTTGCGGCGGAAGCCGAAGAAGTCGCGCAGGAAGATGGGGGCACCCTTCTCGTCGACCGTGCGGGTAAACTCCTTGAACTTCTTGTAGCTGCCCGTGCGGGTGGCCAGTTGCAGGGTGCTGATGGTTTCCGGATTCCAGGCGTGGCGTTCGCCGTCCTTGCGGTAGGACATCTGTCCGATGTAGGGCAGGAGCGGGTCTACCGTCTCGGGCACGAAGCCGTTGTCGTGGAAGGTGATGTAGTCTCTGGCTATTTCCTCCAGACGGATGCCGCCGATGGTGGAGGAGGCGGTGCCGAAGTAGCCCTTGAGCAGTTCTTCGCTGAGGCCCACCGCCTCGAATATCTTGGCGCCGCGGTAGGAGCGGATGGTGCTGATGCCCATCTTGCTCATAATCTTGTAGAGACCCTTGCACACGGCCTTGATGTAGTTCTTCTCCGCCGTCTCGTAGTTCATCTGTACCTCGCCCTTCTTCACCAGGTCGTCCAGCACGGCATAGGCCATGTAGGGGCAGATGGCGCTGGCGCCGTAGCCCAGCAGCAGGGCGGCGTGCATCACTTCGCGAATCTCGCCGCTCTCCACGATGAGGGCCGTCTGCACGCGCTTCTGCACGCTGATGAGGTGATGGTGGACGGCGCTGATGGCCAGCAGTGAGGGGATGGCTGCCTGACGGGCGTCGATGCCGCGGTCGGACAGGATGATGTAGTTGGCACCGTCTGTCACGGCCTGCTCGGCGGCCTTGCACAGGCGGTCGAGGGCTTCCTGCAGGCCTGCCTTGCCGCGTGCGGCCTCGAAGAGCATGGGCAGCTTGACGGTGTTGAAGCCCTTGTAGCGGATGTTGCAGAGGATGTCCAGCTGCGTGTTGTTCAGGATGGGGTGGGGCAGGCGCACCATCTTGCAGTGGGCCTCGCTGGGCAGCAGGATGTTCATGCCCACGGCGCCGATGTACTCCGTGAGCGACATCACCAGCTCCTCGCGGATGGGGTCGATGGGCGGGTTGGTGACCTGCGCAAACTGCTGGCGGAAGTAGTTGAACAGCAGTTGGGGCTGGTCGCTCAGCACGGCCAGGGGCGTGTCGTTGCCCATGGAGGCCGTCGGTTCCGAGCCGCTGCTGCACATGGGCACCAGGATGCGCTCCACGTCTTCGCGGGTATAGCCGAAGGCGCGCAGGCGGCGGTCATGGTCGTCCACGGTGTTGGCCACCTTGCGTCCGCTCTTCAGGGCGTCCAGCTCGATGCGGTTGGCCGACAGCCACTGGCGGTAGGGTTTGGCCGAGGCCAGCTGCTCCTTCAGTTCGCCGTCGTAGTAGATGCGTCCCTCCTCGGTGTCCACCAGGAGGATTTTGCCCGGTTGCAGGCGTCCCTTTTCCTTAATCTTTTCGGCCTCGAAGCTGATGACGCCCGCCTCGCTGGCCACGACCATCATGCCGTCGTGCGTCAGCAGGTAGCGGGCCGGGCGCAGGCCGTTGCGGTCCAGCATGCCGCCGGCGTAGCGTCCGTCGCTGAAGAGCAGGGCGGCCGGGCCGTCCCACGGCTCCATCAGGATGGAGTGGTATTCGTAGAAGGCCTTCAGGTCTTCGCTGATGGGGTTCTTGTCGTTGAACGATTCGGGCACCAGCATGGCCATGGCGTGGGGCAGGCTGAGACCGGACATGACGAAGAACTCCAGTACGTTGTCCAGCGAGGCCGAGTCGCTCATGTCCGGCTGGACGATGGGGCGGATGTCCTTCACGTTGCCCAGCGTCGGGGTGGAGAGCACACTCTCGCGCGCCTCCATCCAGCCGCGGTTGCCGCGGATGGTGTTGATTTCGCCGTTGTGTGCCAGCAGGCGGAAGGGCTGTGCCAGGCTCCACGTGGGGAAGGTGTTGGTGCTGAAGCGCGAGTGGACGATGGCCAGCCCGCTGGTGAAGTAGGGCTGCGTCAGGTCGCTGAAGTACGTCCTTACCTGGGTGGACGACAGCATACCTTTATAGATAATGGTGCGGCTGGACAGGGACACGATGTAGAAATCCTTGTGGTGTACGCGCTGCTCTATCTTCTTGCGCACCTTGTACAGCGTGCGCTCCAGGTTCTCCGGCTGCGTGGCGGCGGTGATGAACACCTGCTTGATGTCCGGCTCCGTCCGGCGGGCGCTCTGTCCCAGCACGTCGGGGTTCACCGGCACGGCGCGCAGGTGCATCAGGGTGAGGCCTTCGCGCTCCACCTCCTCGATGACAATGCTCAGGATACGCTCCTGCTCCCTGGCGTCCTTGGGCAGGAAGATGAGCCCCGTGCCGTACTTGCCCTTCTCGGGCACCGGGATGCCTTGCAGCAGGATGAACTCGTGGGGTATCTGAACCATGATGCCCGCTCCGTCGCCCGTCTTGTTGTCGGCGCCTTCGGCTCCGCGGTGTTTCATGTTCTCCAGCACCCGCAGGGCGGAGTCCACCAACTCGTGCGACTTGCTGCCGTTGAGGTTCACAATCATGCCCACGCCGCAGGCATCGTGCTCGTGCGCGGGGTCGTAGAGCCCCGTCTGTCGGGGTTGCTGTCGGAGAGCTTCTCCTGTCCCGTCCTGCTCCTGAATGCCGGGGCGGAACGCTTCTTTTGTTCTGTTGTTAAAAAGTTCTCTTTTCATCGTCTTTCCTTTGCTTTGGTTCTGTATAATACCTATTGGTGTGTCAAAATGTGATGCAAATGTATTTATTTAATTGCAAAATGATATACTCAAAAGTAAACTATTATTCCGCTAAATGTCGGTCCTCCTCCCGATGGCTACGATTTGTTACCATATCCTCGTGGTATCTTCTTTTTAGTAGCATTTCGGCTCTTTTATGTGATAAATCGTAATTTTTACACCTTTCGGAAAATATTTTTCTCCGCCCCGTCCGTGGCATCCGTCGGCCGGAACCGGGTGCCAACCGGCCGGATTTCCTGTTTTTGCCCGTCCGCCTTCCCACTTTTGCAGTCCAGATTCCCCACCTTTGGCAGCCTGTCTCCCCACCTTTGCCACCCAAAGGTGAGGAGTCTGCCTCAATTAAAAGCCTGATAGCTGAAAATTAAAAGCCTTTTAATTGATAAATGAAAGGCTTTTAATTTTCAGATGAAAGCCTTTTAATTGCAACAAAAGTTGGTAGTCTGGGTTGCAAAGGTGAGTAGGCGGCCGGGTAAAGGTGGGGAGCCCGGTTGGCTGAATCCGGCAGTGGGCGGGGATGGATGCGGGTCGGATGTCGCCGGGAGACGAGAAAAAGTGACGTTCTGCTACGGTTTTTGGGGCTTTTTATTTACTTTTGTGCAGACATATCTGAAACGAATTGCTATGAGAACCTGTATTTTGTCTCGCCCACTGGTGGCGGGATTTTTCTTTTGCCTGCTGACCGTCGGGTTGTGCGGCAGTTATTCTCCGGCCCGTGCGGCCGGGATTGATGGCGTCTCCATTGTGCCCGATGAGGATGACGCTCTGAGTTTTCGAACCTCTGCGGGCGTTGTCCGCGTGTGTCCGCTGGCGGACAATGCCGTGCGCATCGTCAAGGCGGGCGCGGGCGCGGATACCCTGCCGGAACTGGTCTATCTGGAGGGTGCCCGTCCCGAGTACCGGCTGACGAAGGCCGGAAACAAGAACCTCATGACCCTGAAGGGACTGACGGTGGAGGTGGCCGACGACGGCATCCGCTTCTATTCGCCGGACGGGCGGCTGTTGCTGGCCGAGGCAGGCTGGAGCCTGACGCCCTCCACGGTGCAGGACGAGCCGACCTACGTGGCCGAACAGCGCTTCCATACCGCCCCCGACGAATGCCTCTACGGACTTGGGCAGTTTCAGGACGGCTACCTGAACGTACGCGGACTGAGCCGGAGACTGACTCAGGTGAACACACAGATAGCCGTCCCCTTCCTGATGTCCAGCGGGGGTTACGGCATCCTGTGGAACAACTACGGGCTGACGGATTTCAATCCGGGCACGGACAGCGTGGCGCTGGAGCGGAGCCTGGCCGGCGGCAAGGTGACAGAGGTAAATGTCACCTCGACCACGGGCGGTGTGAAGGAACTGCGCGAGAGCAATGTGTTTA
This sequence comes from uncultured Bacteroides sp., assembly GCF_949298305.1. GTDB lineage: Bacteria > Bacteroidota > Bacteroidia > Bacteroidales > Bacteroidaceae > Bacteroides. Next base: position 28,221 of record NZ_CASFWU010000018.1, read on the forward strand.
CGGCCGAGGTGGACATCCCCGTGGCGGGAGCCTATTCCCTCCTGCTGGACGTGGGCAGCCGCATGGCGCGCAGGCACCACCTGGAGATAGACGGCCGTAAGGTCATCGAGATGAACAACCTCTGGCTGCCGCCCACGGCCTCGGTCATCGTCGACCTGGAAGCCGGACGCCATCGGCTGACGGCCGAACTGACGAAGGAAGATAATCCTGTCCTATATTATAAGAAGGTGGACGACACCACCGTGTTCCGCTCGCCCGTGGCCGGAGGTGTGGACTATACTTTCTTTGCCGGCAACCCCGACGAAGTGATAGCCTCCTATCGTGCGGTGACGGGCGAGGTGCCCATGCAGCCCCTCTGGGCCCTGGGCTATATCCATTGCCGCGAACGCTTCCACTCGCAAGCCGAACTGCTGGAGACGGCGGCCCGCTTCCGCCGCGAGCAGTTGCCGGTGGACCTCATGGTGCAGGACTGGCAGTACTGGGGCAAGTACGGATGGAACGCCATGCGTTTCGACGAGGAATTCTATCCCTCACCCAAGGCCATGACGGACAGCCTCCATGCGCAGGACATGCGCCTGATGTTGTCCGTGTGGTCCAAGGTGGACCCGGCTTCGGTGCTGGGCAAGGAGTTCGGACGCCGAGGCTACTACATAGCGAACACGCAATGGGTGGACTTCTTCAATCCCCAAGCCGCCACCTTCTACTGGGACAACATGCGCGACAGCCTGATACGCCCCTTCGGCATCGATGCCTTGTGGCTGGATGCCACCGAGCCCGAGAACGACGACCTGCTGGGACGCAGGGTGGGGAATGGTGCCCGTCCGGGCGAGGTGTTCCGCAACGTCTATCCGCTGACGGTCAACAAGACCGTCTACGAGGGTCTGCGCCGCGACGTCCCCGGCAAGCGCGTGATGATACTGACCCGCAGTGCCTTCCCCGGCATCCAGCGCTACGGGGTGGCCACATGGTCGGGCGATGTGGACAACGACTGGGAGACCTTCCGCCGTCAGCTGGTGGCCGGACTGGGCATATCGGTCTGCGGCCTGCCCTGGTGGACCTACGACGCCGGCGGCTTCTTCCGCCCCGGTAACGGACAGTACACGGACACCCGCTACCACGAGCGCTTCCTGCGCTGGTTGCAGACGTCGGTCTACCTGCCGCTGATGCGGGTGCACGGCTACATGACCGACACCGAGTTCTGGAACTACGGCGAGGACGTCATGCGCCTGGCCCGCAAGTCGCTGGACATGCGCTACCGTCTGCTGCCCTACGTCTATGCCGGAGCGGCGGACGTGACGGGAGAGGGTGGCACGCTGCTGCGTCCGCTGGTGATGGACTTTGCCGCCGACACCACGGCCCTGCGGTTGAAATACCAGTACATGTTCGGCCAGTCACTCCTGGTGGCTCCCATTGTGGAGGAAGGGCCCGCGTCGTGGCGGGTCTATCTGCCGGAGGTGAAGGGCGGTTGGTATGACTTCCACAGTGGTGCCTATATAGCCGCCGGCGGCTGGTATGACAGCCCTGTGTCCGCAGAGCATATACCGGTGTTTGCCCGGGCCGGCAGCATTGTCCCGCTGGCCACCGCTACCGGCAGCACTGCCGCAGCCCTGGCGTCCGATTACGAGGTGCGCATCTATGCCGGAGCCGACGGCGCCTTCCGTCTCTACGAAGACGAGGGCGACAACTACAACTACGAGAAAGGACAATATGCGGAGGTCTCCCTGACCTGGGACGACGCGCGGAGGCAGCTTACCGTCGGCGACCGTCGGGGCGGCTTCGAGGGCATGAAGGACGGACGGAAGATGAAGCTGGTCCTGCTTTCGGCCGGCGGTCAGGCTCCTGCCGTCAGGGAGATTGTCTACAAGGGAAAGAAACTGACTGTCAAATTCTAAACGAGATACCTGTATGATGACAAACAGATGCTGTATCGTCCTTCTGTGCCTGCTTGCGTGGCTGGGCGTACCCGACTGCCATTCGCAGGGGCGGATGATGGAGACGAAGATGAAGTGCACGTTGCTGCAAGGCATCACCGAGCGGGAGTATTCGGTCTATCTGCCCGAGTCCTATGACAAGAACCCCGATGCCGCTTACCCCGTCTGCTACCTGCTGCACGGAGGAAACTGCTCTAACACCGACTGGGAAACCTACGGACAAATCTCCACTATGGCCGACAGCCTGATACGGGCAGGGGTGATGGAGGAGATGATATTGGTGTGCCCCGAAGGCAACAAGAACAACATGATTTGGTTCAATGCTCCCCACTGGCGCTACGAGGACTTCTTCTTTCAGGAGTTTATCCCCTATATTGAGAAGACTTACCGGGTGAAGCCCGGCAGGGAGAACCGTTACCTGGCGGGCTATTCCATGGGTGGCGGGGCGTCGGTGGTCTATGGGTTGAAGCACCCCGACCGGTTTGCCTCGGTCTATGCCATGAGCGCCTATCTGCGCAGGCAATATCTGGCTTTCCTGGAGAATGACCCTTCGGCCGAGTGGAGACAGCAGTTGGTGGAAGACCACAATCCCATCGTCACGGTGTCTCGCGGCAGTGAGGCCGATGTGGCAGTTTGGAAGACGGTGGACTGGTTCATAGACTGTGGGGACAAGGATTTTACTTACGAGGCCAACATCGACCTGGTGCAGGCCCTGCGCGACAAAGGCATTGGCTACGAACTCCGCATCTTGGGAGGCGGACACGACTGGAACTATTGGAAGCCCTGCCTGCGCCGGGCGTTGATTCATTTCTCGGAAGTACAGTCCCGGATGGGGGCGGATTGACGAGTCGTCGTTGTGGCTCCCTTCCCCTTTGCCTGCATTTTCTCACCGTCGGCCCGTACAGGTCTGCCGGCCGTTGATGGCGTCTGTGTCTGACAAGAAGGCGGCATCTGGTTGACAGCCCCTGTGCGGGCCGGTAGTGTATGTGTACTGCGGACTGTCTCCCTTGGATTGCAGTAGGGCTCCGGCAGTGGTTTCATTCTTCTCTGATTCTTACCCAACGCCTCTTCTTGTGGTTTTTTTCCACTCAAAACTCCTTATTATCCAACTTTTTTGTAAATTTGCACCCTTAAAAATGACAGGGTGCCTGCGAAGTGTCAGTAGGGCACCGGTTGTTGTAGAAACGTATAATTGTTAAATCAAGAATAAGAAGATGGGTAAAAAGTTTGCCGAATATTCAAAGTTTGACCTTTCGGAAATCAACAAGGAAGTGTTGAAGCAATGGGACGAGAACCAGGTTTTCGCCAAGAGTATGACAGAACGTGAAGGATGTCCTTCTTTTGTGTTTTTTGAAGGCCCCCCTTCGGCCAACGGTATGCCGGGCATTCACCACGTACTGGCTCGTACCATCAAGGACATTTTCTGCCGTTACAAGACCATGAAAGGCTTCCAGGTGAAGCGTAAGGCCGGATGGGATACGCACGGACTTCCCGTAGAGTTGGGTGTGGAGAAAGCGTTGGGTATCACTAAGGAAGATATCGGCAAGACCATTTCTGTGGCTGATTACAATGCAGCCTGCCGCAAGGACGTGATGAAATTCACGAAGGAGTGGGAGGATTTGACGCACAAGATGGGCTATTGGGTAAATATGAACGACCCATATATCACTTATGACAACCGTTATATCGAGACGCTGTGGTGGCTGTTGAAGCAGCTCTACAAGAAAGGCCTCCTTTATAAAGGATACACCATCCAGCCTTATTCGCCCGCTGCCGGTACGGGATTGAGCTCGCACGAGTTGAACCAGCCCGGTTGCTACCGTGATGTGAAGGACCTGACGGTGGTCGGTCAGTTCAAGATGAAGAATCCCAAGCCCGAGATGGCAGAGTGGGGTACGCCTTACTTCCTGGCGTGGACTACTACACCCTGGACCTTGCCCAGCAACACTGCGCTCTGCGTAGGCCCCAAGATAGACTATGTGGCCGTACAGACCTACAATGGCTATACGGGTGAGAAGATGACCGTCGTACTGGCCAAATCACTGCTCTATACTCACTTCAACAAGAAGGCGGAAGGCCTTTCCCTGGAAGATTATAAGCCTGGCGACAAGCTGATTCCTTTCAAGGTGGTAGGCGAATACAAGGGTCCGGACCTGGTAGGTATGGAGTATGAACAGCTCATTCCTTGGGTGAAGCCGGTTGAGGTGGACAACGACGGCAATTGGCACGTCAGTGACAAAGGCTTCCGTGTTATCCCCGGCGATTATGTGACGACAGACGATGGTACGGGTATCGTACACATTGCTCCGACGTTTGGTGCGGACGATGCTCAGGTGGCCCGTGCGGCAGGCATTCCCTCACTGTTCATGATCAACAAGCGTGGTGAGACCCGCCCGATGGTAGACCTTACCGGTAAGTTCTATCTGCTGGACGAACTGGACGAGAAGTTTGTGGCCGAGTGTGTCGATGTGGAAGCATACAAGGAATATCAGGGCCGCTGGGTGAAGAACGCTTACGACCCTCAGTTCACGGTAGACGGCAAGTATGACGAGAAGGCAGCCCAGGCAGCCGAATCGCTCGACTTCTATCTGTGCATGATGATGAAGGCCGCCAACCAGGCATTCAAGATAGAGAAGCATGTACACAACTATCCTCACTGCTGGCGCACGGACAAACCTGTGCTTTATTATCCGTTGGACAGCTGGTTTATCCGCAGCACAGCCTGCCGTGAGCGCATGATGGAGCTGAACAAGACCATCAACTGGAAGCCCGAGTCTACGGGTACGGGACGTTTCGGCAAGTGGCTGGAGAACCTTAACGACTGGAATCTGAGCCGCTCCCGCTACTGGGGTACGCCGCTGCCCATCTGGCGTACGGAGGACGGTACTGAAGAGAAGTGCATCGAGTCCGTCGAAGAATTGTATGCCGAGGTTGAGAAATCGGTAGCTGCCGGGCTGATGGCTTCCAACCCCTATAAGGACAGAGGATTCGTTCCGGGCGAATATACGAAAGAAAATTACGATAAGATTGATTTGCACCGTCCGTATGTGGACGACATCATTCTTGTGTCTGAAGACGGCAAGCCGATGAAACGCGAGACGGACCTGATTGACGTATGGTTCGACTCCGGCTCCATGCCCTACGCTCAGATACACTATCCTTTCGAGAACAAGGAACTGCTGGACAGCCATAAGGTTTATCCCGCCGACTTCATCGCCGAAGGCGTAGACCAGACTCGTGGCTGGTTCTTCACCCTGCACGCCATTGCCACGATGGTGTTCGACAGCGTTTCCTACAAGGCCGTTATCTCCAACGGACTGGTATTGGACAAGAACGGTAACAAGATGTCCAAGCGTCTGGGTAACGCCGTAGACCCCTTCTCTACCATCGAGAAGTATGGATCCGACCCCTTGCGCTGGTACATGATTACCAATTCCTCTCCGTGGGACAACCTGAAGTTCGATGTGGATGGAGTGGAAGAGGTGCGCCGCAAGTTCTTTGGCACTCTGTACAATACTTATTCTTTCTTTGCCCTTTATGCCAATGTGGACGGATTCTGCTATGGAGAGGCTGACGTACCGATGGAAAAACGTCCTGAGATTGACCGTTGGATTCTCTCCCTGCTGAATACGCTGGTGAAGAATGTGGATGCCTGCTATAACGACTACGAACCCACCAAGGCCGGACGCCTTATCTCCGACTTTGTCAACGATAACCTGTCCAACTGGTACGTGCGCCTCAACCGCAAACGCTTCTGGGGCGGCGGCATGACTGAGGACAAACTTTCCGCTTATCAGACACTCTACACCTGTCTGGAGACTGTTGCCAAACTGATGGCACCTATCGCTCCGTTCTATGCCGACATGCTCTATATGGATCTCATTGGCGTGACCGGCCGCGATAAGGTTGTATCTGTCCATCTGGCCGACTTCCCCCGTTGTAACGAAGGGATGATAGACCGCGAACTGGAGGCCCGTATGCAGATTGCTCAGGATATTACGTCTATGGTGCTGGCTTTGCGCCGTAAAGTCAACATCAAAGTCCGCCAACCGCTACAGTGTATTATGATTCCTGTTGTAGACGAAGAGCAGCGTGCTCACATCGAAGCCGTGAAGTCGCTTATCATGAGCGAGGTGAACGTAAAGGAGATTAAGTTTGTGGACGGTGCTGCAGGTGTGCTGGTGAAGAAGGTG
>NZ_CASFWU010000019.1 GCF_949298305.1 uncultured Bacteroides sp.
GCCTGCTGGTAGTTGTTGGTTACGGCCACGCTGTAAAACTCGGCCACGGCGTTGTCGCCTGCCAGGATGCACGAAGGATACTTCCAGGTAATGGCACTGCCTGTCTCGACCTGCGTCCACGACAGCTTGCTGTTCACGCCCTTGCAAATGCCGCGCTTGGTGACGAAGTTGTACACGCCTCCCTTGCCTTCGGCATCGCCCGGATACCAGTTCTGCACGGTGCTGTACTTCACCTCGGCACGGTCGTGTACCACAATCTCCACAATGGCGGCATGAAGCTGGTTCTCGTCGCGCATCGGAGCCGTACAGCCTTCGAGGTAGGAAACGTAAGCGTCGTCATCGGCCACAATCAGTGTACGTTCAAACTGTCCTGTACCTTGCGCATTGATGCGGAAGTAGGTGGACAACTCCATGGGGCAACGCACGCCTTTGGGAATGTAGACAAACGAACCGTCGGAGAAAACGGCTGAGTTGAGCGCGGCAAAGAAATTGTCGCGGTAGGGAACAACAGAGCCTAAGTATTTCTGCACCAGGTCAGGATGCTCGCGGATGGCTTCGCTCATCGAGCAGAAGATGATGCCTTTCTCCATCAGTGTCTCCTTAAAGGTGGTCTTCACTGAAACGGAGTCCATCACGGCATCCACGGCCATGCCACTCAACGCCATCTGTTCCTCCAGGGGAATGCCCAGCTTGTTGAAGGTCTTAATCAGCTCGGGGTCTACTTCGTCCATGCTCTTGGGGCCTTCCTTCTTCTTGGTGGGGTCGGCATAGTAGGAGATGGACTGGTAGTCAATCTCGGGAATGCGGAGGTGAGCCCATGTGGGCATCTCCAACGTCAGCCAGTGGCGGTAAGCCTTCAGGCGGAACTCCAGCATCCAGTCGGGCTCACCCTTCTTTTGGGAGATAAGACGGATAACGTCTTCGTTCAAGCCCTTCTCGATGACATCGGTATGCACGTCGGTGGTGAAGCCTGCGTGAGTTCCTTGACGTATTTATTGGGTTCTTCTTGTTGTTGCATGTCTTGTATATCTATTGTTTAACCTTGGTCTGTCAAATCCACTCTTCCACCACCTCCTTGGCCTTGGGAAAGAAGGCGCCGGCAAACTTCTCCATCGGATAGTACAACGTGGACTCCTGCTTTTTTGTTTTCTTCAGGAGGGTGTTGTCCGTATCCAGGTATTCCACCACGCAGATGAGCAGGCTTACCAGCAGCGCATACTTCAGCAGTCCCAGACACGCGCCCAGCAGGCGGTTGACCCATCCTAAGGAAACGGCTTCCATGGCCTTGGTCACCAAAGCGGCCACCAGCAGGAAACCCAGCGGAACGGCCAGCCAGATGACGAAGAAGGCAATGCCCTGGGCCACGGTGAGCGAGTCGGTCAGCGGCAGGAAGACCCGTTCGGCCACGGTGGCATAGAGAGCCTTGGCCGCCAGCAGGCCCACAACCAGCCCCAACAGGCCCGCCAGCTGCTTCAGGAAACCCTTCATGAAGCCCAGAACGGCGCCCGCGCCCACAACGGCCAGTATGATGATGTCGATGGTTGTCATAAATCCAAATCTCTTGTTCAAAACAAAAAAGGCACGGACTACACACGCTGCACGGCCTCTCTAACTGATAAACCCGTGAAATCCGTGTAATCCGTGCCTTCTCTTACCGGACGATGGCCGACACTGCTACAAAGTCTGCTTTACTTCCACTTCTTCGTAAGTCTCGATGATGTCGCCCACCTTGATGTCGTTGCATCCTGTCAGGCTGATACCACACTCGAAGTTGGTGCCGACTTCCTTCACATCGTCCTTGAAACGCTTCAGGGCATTGATGTTGCCGGTGAAGATGACGATACCGTCGCGGATGAGGCGTGCACGGTCGCTGCGTTTCACCTTTCCGGTCTTCACCATGGCACCGGCCACCATACCCACCTTGCTGATGTTGAACACCTCGCGCACCTCGATGGTTGCGGTCACCTGCTCCTTCAGCGTCGGAGCCAGCATGCCTTCCATAGCAGCCTTGACTTCCTCGATGGCGTCGTAGATGACGGAATACTTGCGAATGTCCACGCCTTCCTGTTCGGCCAGCTTGGCGGCAGAGCCCGAAGGACGTACCTGGAAGCCCACGATGATGGCATCGGAAGCGGCGGCCAAGGATACATCGGACTCGGAAATCTGTCCAACGCCCTTGTGAATGACGTTGACCTGAATCTGCTCGGTGGAAAGCTTGATGAGCGAGTCGCTCAAGGCTTCGACCGAACCGTCCACGTCGCCCTTGACGATGATGTTCAGCTCGTGGAAGTCGCCCAAAGCCAAGCGGCGTCCCACTTCGTCCAGTGTCAGCATCTTCTGCGTGCGCAGGCCCTGTTCGCGCTGCAACTGCTCGCGCTTGTTGGCTATTTCGCGTGCCTCCTGCTCGGTTTCAATCACGTGGAAGGTGTCGCCTGCGGCAGGTGCTCCGTTCAGGCCCAGAATCAATGCGGGCTCTGCGGGACCGGCCTGCGTCATGCGCTGGTTACGCTCGTTGAACATGGCTTTCACCTTACCATAGTTGGTACCGGCCAAGACGATGTCGCCCACCTTCAGCGTACCGTTGGAAACGAGTACCGTAGCCACATAGCCGCGGCCTTTGTCCAAAGACGACTCGATGATGGAGCCTGTGGCCTTACGGTTGGGGTTGGCCTTCAAGTCCAGCATTTCGGCTTCCAGCAGCACTTTCTCCATCAGTTCGGGCACTCCGATGCCTTTCTTGGCCGAGATGTCCTGCGACTGATACTTGCCGCCCCATTCCTCCACGAGGAAGTTCATGTTGGCCAGTTCCTCCTTAATCTTGTCGGGATTGGCAGCAGGCTTGTCTATCTTGTTGATGGCAAATACAATGGGAACTCCGGCGGCAGTGGCGTGGTTGATGGCTTCCTTGGTCTGGGGCATCACGTTGTCGTCGGCCGCCACGATGATGATGGCGATATCCGTCACCTTGGCACCACGCGCACGCATGGCGGTAAAGGCTTCGTGACCCGGCGTGTCGAGGAAGGTAATCTTGCGTCCGTCTTCGAGCGTCACGTTGTAGGCACCGATGTGCTGCGTGATGCCTCCCGCCTCGCCGGCAATTACGTTGGCCTTGCGGATGTAGTCCAGCAACGATGTCTTACCGTGGTCTACGTGACCCATGACGGTAACAATCGGCGCACGGGGCTGGAGGTCTTCTTCGGCATCCTCCTCCTCTACAATGGCCTGTGCCACTTCGGCGCTGACATATTCTGTCTTGAAGCCGAACTCCTCGGCCACCAGGTTGATGGTCTCGGCGTCGAGGCGCTGGTTGATGGACACCATGATGCCCACGCTCATGCAGGTACCGATGACCTGCGTTACGGGCACGTCCATCATGCTGGCCAATTCGTTGGCCGTCACAAACTCCGTCAGCTTCAATACCTTGCTGTCCTCCATTTCCTGGTTTTCCAGTTCGTGCATGCGGTCGGCGGCCAGTTCGCGTTTCTCTTTGCGGTACTTGGCTCCCTTGTTCTTGCCCTTGGCGGTGAGGCGTGCCAGGGTTTCCTTCACCTGCTTGGCTACGTCTTCCTCGCTCACTTCCTGCTTGATGACGGGTTTCTTGAAGCGGTCTTTGTTCTTCTTTCCGCTGCCCTGGGGCTTGTCACCTCCGGGCTGCATTCCGCCCTTCTGCCCTCCGCCTTTCTGCTGGAAGTTGGCAGCGTTGTTGATGTCGACCTTCTCTTTGCTGATGCGGTTGCGTTTCTTCTTGCCTGCGCCGTCGGCATCCTTGGAGTCCAGTTTGCTGTCTTCGCGGCGTATCTCCTTCATGATGGCTTCCTTCATCTGCTTGCGCTGGTCCTGACGCTGTTTTTCCTTTTCCTCGCGCTCCTTGCGTTTTTCCTCTTTTGACTTTTTCCGAGGGCGTGTGGATTGGTTCAGGGCAGCCAGGTCGATTTGGCCGATGACGTTGATTTTGGATACGAACTCTGTGCGGCGTATTTTGAATACACCGTCTTCTTCCATGTCGTCAGCGGGCTTGTCTTCTGTTCCGGCCACGGCGGGTCCGGCTTCTTCGACCGTCTCTTCGGGCTCTTCGGCCACTGCCGGTTCCGTGCGGGCCTCTTCGGGCTGTGGCTGAGGTTCCTCGGCTGCGGCCTCTGCGTGTGCGGGTGCTTCGGCTTCCCCTGCTGCGGGTTCCGGCGTTGCGGCTGCCGTTTCTTCGGGTTCAGCTTCGGGTTCGGCGGCGGGAGCCTGCGTCTTTTCTTCTGCGGCGGCAGGACGGCGGTTCAGCTTGTCCAGGTCAATCTTGCCCACAGGCTTGAACTTGGGGCGCACGTCTTCGGGGACTACCGTCTTGATTTCTTCCGTGCGGGGCTTTTCCTGGGTGTCCTGCTCGTATCCGTCGATGGCCACGGTTCCCTTGTTGCGGTCTTTGCTCCGGAGTTCCTGGCTGAAGCGGTCCGACTTTATCTTGAGGTCCTTGTCCGTACTGAATTCCTTCTTCAGCAGCTCAAACTGTTCGTCTGTAATCTTGGTGTTGGGGTTAGCCTCCACGGTGAACCCCTTCTTCTGCAGGAACTCAACGGCCGTCGTGATTCCTACATTCAAATCTCTCGTTACTTTATTTAACCTTATCGTCATATTCTTTTATTAATTGAAAATGGAAAACAGAAAATTGAAAATCAGAAGCCAATTAAAAATGAACAAGCAAAAATCAACAGTCAAAGGACAACTTTCAATTTTCAACTTTCAACTTTCAATCTTCAACTTTCAACTATGGTAGACTTTCTCAATCCTCAAACTCCTGCTTCAGGATGCGCAGCACTTCGTCTACGGTCTCCTCTTCCAGGTCTGTCTTCTCTATCAGCATTTCGCGGGGAGCGTTCAGCACGGCCTTGGCCGTGTCGATGCCCATGCCCTTGATGGCATCTATCACCCATCCGTCTATTTCGTCGCGGAATTCGTCCAGGTAGATGTCTTCGTTCTCGGCGCTTTCGTCCAGTTCGCGGAAGACGTCAATCGTGTATTCTGTCAGCATGCTGGCCAGTTTGATGTTCAGTCCTCCCTTGCCGATGGCCAGCGACACTTCTTCGGGCTTCAGGAATACTTCGGCCTTGCGTTCCTCCTCGTTCAGGCGGATGGACGAAATCTTGGCGGGGCTCAGGGCACGCTGGATGAAGAGCTGCGTGTTGGACGTATAGTTGATGACGTCGATGTTCTCGTTTCTCAGCTCGCGCACGATGCCGTGTATACGGCTTCCCTTCACGCCCACGCAGGCTCCTACGGGGTCGATGCGGTCGTCGTAGCTTTCCACGGCAATCTTGGCCCGTTCGCCGGGGATGCGGGCGATGCGCTTCACGGTTATCAGTCCGTCGTTGATTTCGGGCACTTCCATTTCCAGCAGGCGCTGCAGGAATACGGGCGACGTGCGGCTCAGGATAATCTTCGGGTTGTTGTTGCGGTTGTCCACGCGGGCCACCACGGCGCGTGCCGTCTCGCCCTTGCGGTAGAAGTCGCTGGGAATCTGCTCCGTCTTGGGCAGCAGCAGTTCGTTGCCCTCGTCGTCCAGCAGCAGCATTTCCTTCTTCCATATCTGGTACACCTCGGCATTGACGATGGTGCCCACCTTGTCAATGTACTTGTTGTAGATGCTGTCCTTCTCCAGTTCCAGAATCTTCGAGGCCAGTGTCTGGCGCAGGTTCAGGATGGCGCGGCGGCCGAATTTGGCGAAGTTCACCTCGTCCGTCACTTCCTCGCCCACTTCGTACGAGGCGTCAATCTTGCGGGCCTCGCTCAGGGGAATCTGCAGGTTGGGGTTCTCCAGGTCTTCGTCGGCCACTACTTCGCGGTTGCGCCATATCTCGAAGTCGCCCTTGTCGGGGTTTACGATGACGTCGTAGTTCTCGTCCGTACCGAACATCTTGGCTATCACACTGCGGAACGACTCCTCCAGTACGCTCACCATCGTCGTCCGGTCTATATTCTTCAGTTCCTTGAACTCCGAAAAGGTATCTATCAGGCTCACTGTTTCTTCTTTCTTGGCCATAAAGTCTTATTTAAAGCTGATTAAGTATTTAGTATATTTCACGTCTCCGTATGCCAGTGTCAGGTCTTCGTCCACCATCTTGGGGCGTTTGGCGCCTTCTTCCTTCACCTTGCGGCGGACGGTCAGCACGAACTGCTCCGGGTCGGCATCCTTCAGCACACCCTGCAGCCTGGCGCCGGCGGCGGTCATCACCTCCACCTCGCTGCCTATGTGGTTCAGGTACTGCTGCAACACCTTGAAGGGTTGTCCTATGCCTGCCGAGCCTACTTCCAGTTCGTAGTCCTCTTCCTCGCGGTTCAGTCTGGACTCGATGTAACGGCTCAGCTCCACGCAGTCTTCAATCCAGACTCCTTCCTTGTGGTCTATTTCCACTACAATCCTGTTGTCGGGAGTCACGTTTACCTCTACCAGGAAATACTCTTTTCCTTCCAGCCACTCGCCGACAATCTCACAAACAGTTTTCTTTTCTATCATAAATTCATCCTTATGAACAAAAAAGAGGAGCTTGACTGCCCCTCCACACTTCATCCGATTTCGTCTGCAAAGATATAAATAAAATGTTCGAGTACAAAATATTATTGGTTTTATTTGAATATGCCCGCTAATTATAAAGGCCGCATGCGCCAACGGAATGCGCGGTGGGGAGGGCGCCACAACCGGGCGGCTGCGTTTTTCGACCCCTCATGGAATGAATACTGAAAAAATGGATTACCTTTGCGGAAAATTAATTCCAAACCTCCCACAGCCATGACACACCGTCTGAACACCAACAAGCAATTCATGATAGGCAACGGCATCCTGGCCTTTGCGGTCATCTTCGTGGTCGTCATCTTCGTCTACATGAGCATGCGCCTGCAGCAGCAGAAGAAAGAAGAGCGCAACTTCCTGGAAAGCTATACCCTGACGCTGGAGCGGGGCTTTGCGGGCGACTCCATCTCGCTCTTCCTCAACGACAGCCTGCTGGTCTGCCGACGGATGACGGACGAGCCCTTCAGCCTGGAGGTGGGCCGCTTTGCCGAACAGAGCGCGCTGATGATTGTGGACAATGCCACCGAGAAGCTCTCGCTCTTTGAGCTGAGCGGGAAGGGAGGCACCTACCGCTTCGAGAAGGAGGGGGAGGAGGTGAAGCTGCTCTCGCAGGAGTAGGCTGTAGCGCCAGGGCCCGCCACCGCTGCCCGCCAGGCTCGCGGCACCCCGCACACCGCCCCGGTGCTGACATCTGCCGTGTAAGCCGTCCGGCGCAAATTCCTTGCAAAAAGTCAGATTACGGAGCTTTCCGCTGACACGGGCGTTCTGCGAAAAGTCCGGAACAGGAGCCTGAAACGCCTTCATCGGTGTTCCGGCGGAGCACCGTGCTTGCATCGTCCGTCGGCCGTGCTTGCATCGTCCGTCGACCGTGCTTGCATGGTCCGTCGTCCGTGCTTGCGTGGTCTGCCGTGTTGGCTCGTCCGGAACGCGCAGAATGCTTCTCCAGATTGCCCGGAAGCCTTCTTCCGCCCTGTCCGGGAGGGCGGTTGGCCCCTCCGGATGGCTTGGGGGAGCCGCAACGCGGGCCTGTTCCGGCCCAGGAAACGGCTTTTTCTTCTCTTTCAAATGTAAGGATTTCGCTATCCCTCTGCCGTGCAGGCGGTTGCGGATTTCCGCTTCCGTTTTTTCGTTCGGGCCTGCCGGAGGGCCGGAATGGCGCATTCTCGCGCATCCGGAAAGTCAAAGTGTCAGAATGTAAGATGGGGGCGGGCGCCGTCTGGCCCTATAAGGGCGGCCCTGCCCGGGGCTCGTCGCGTGCCGGCGTTGCCCCTGCGCCAGTCCGTGCTCCTGCCGGCCCGCCGGGCGGCCTCCTGAAATGCAGGCCGGCGCAGGTCTCAGCCGGGGTCCGTATGGATTCCTGTCCGGCTGAGGCCTGCGCCGACCGTTGCTCCCGCTCCGGGTGGCGTACTATTCGCCGACGATGTCTTTCAGCTTGACGCGCTGGAAGGTGATGTGCGCCACGCTGCTTTCATACAGGATGCCCACGGTCTCCTTGTCCACCATCGTCAGGCAGGAGTATCCCCAGCTGTAGCCTTCGTCCAGCAGCAGCTGATGCTTCTCGGACCACGTCCGTCCGCCGTCCAGGCTGACCTTGATGGTCATGTCCTTGCGCTGCTTGTCCGAGTCGGGGTTGGAGAAGATGAGAAGGTCCTTGCCCAGCACGTTGTCTTCCGCCCTGACGCTGATGAGGCTGGCCATGCAGACGGGTTCGCGCAAGGCCGAGCGCGAGGACTCGTGTTCCTGCCACGTCTGTCCCAGGTCCGTCGTGGTGCAGACGGCCCGGCTGCCGCCGCGGTTGTCGCGCATGTTCAGCATCAGCACGCCGGGCTCCACCTCGGCCACCTGTGCTTCGGTGGTGTTGGTGCGTGCCGGCTGGTGGATGGTCCACTTCTGGCCGCCGTCCTTGCTGTACATGATGCCCGCGTTGGGCACACGTGTCTTGTCGATGAACTGGATGGGGAATACCAGCGTGCCGTCCGCCATCGTGATGCCCCGTCCGGGTCCCTGGAGCAGGAAGTACCATTCGGGCAGCTTCACCTGCTTGGTGATGTTGATGGGGGCCGACCACGTCTTGCCGTCGTCGGTACTCTTGGCCAGCACCAGTTGGGCGGTATGGTTCAGGTCCATGCCGGGATGCGAGCTCCACCAGGCCCGCTGGTTGCCCATGCCGTGCGACCAGGCTGCCACAATCCAGATGGTGTTCGTGCGGGTGTCTACCAGTATCGAGGGGTCGCCCACGCCGTTCTGGGCCGCGGGCAGGCCGCCGTACTCGCCGAAGGCAATGGGCAGGCGCATCTTCTCCCACGTGCGTCCGCCGTCCGTGCTGCGGCTCAGGCCGATGTCGATGTGCTCCTGCAGGTCGACGCTGCTGTTATAGCGCACGTCGTAGACGCCCAGCAGCGTGCCCTTGTTGGAAGTGACCAGGCCCGGGATGCGGAAGGCGGCCGAACCGTCGTCGCCCGCATGGCGCACGCCCACGCCCATGCGTCTCACCAGCCCCGCAGGCGATACCGACGCTACGGGCAGCTGCTTGCCGTCGGCACCGGCTGCGGTCACCTCGGCCGTCAGCTTCGTGTCGGGCGAGGCCTTGGGGTTCATTTCCAGGCTCACCCAGAAGTAGTTGACGCCGGGAAACAGCGTCTGCCCGCCGTCCAGCCTGACCGTGTTCTTCGCGGGCTTGGCCTCCGCCTTCTTCACGGAGTAGGAGGGGTTGGCGGCCCTCGTCTGGCCGGGCTGCTGGCTGGAGATGTACTCCACGGGGGCAAAGCGTCCCTTGCCGCGGTCCTGCAGGGCCTCCGTACCGCCGTAATAGAGCTTCACAGACTTGATTTCATTCAGCGGGGTGCCGTCGGCAAAGTTCAGCGTCACGTAGTCGAGCACTTTCGCCTCCTTGGCGTCCAGGCGCAGATAAAACAGCACATTGTCCTGCCTGTCTGTCAGGACGGGGATTTGGGGCGCACGCACCCAGAGCGTGTCGGCGGCCCACGCGGACACGACCGACAACAAACTCAATACAAGGATAAAGGTCTTCTTCATATTTTTCCGGTTAAAACTTACACGAATGGGAATTCATCAATGGCCGGCGGCGGGCGTCATTCCTGCCTGTCGGTCTTGGGTCTGAGGGAGTACAGCTGCACGCACAGCGCCACGGCCACCACGACGGCCAGCATGGCAAAGCCGGCTCCCAGGTTTCCGCCGTCGCCCCAGCGTCCCAGCAGGCTGGTGATGAAGGCTCCGGCAAATACGCCCACCATGTTCATGATGCCGTAGGCCGTGGCCCGCTGCCGGGCCGGCACGAACTGGCAGAGGATGGGCATGTTGTTGGCGTCAAACATGCCGTAGCCGATGCCGAACAGCAGTCCGGCTCCCACAACGGCCGCGATGCTGTGGCCGTAGCCCAGCAGCAGCAGCGAGGGGATGGTCAGGCCCAGCCCGATGGCTCCGGTGTAGACGCGTCCGCGCAGGTTCTTCTGCACCCAGCGGTCGGACAGCACCCCGCCCAGGATGACACCGACAAAGGACGAGACGGCAATGGTGATGGTGGAGAGGGGGCCTGCCTGCGACATGGGCATGTCCAGGTTCTCGGAAAAGAGCGTGGGAAGCCAGTTCTTCGTGGCCCATCCGGGCAGGCTGGGTGCTGCGAAGTAGAGCAATATGACCCAGAAGGCCACGTTGCCCAGCAGCGACTTCAGGCTTACACCCACCGGCTCTTTGGGCTGGCGCAGCGGTCGGTCGGCCGTTTCCGCCGTCTTCTTGTCGCGCAGGAAGAACATCAGCACCACGGCATAGGCAATGCCGATGATGCCAAACCAGTGGAACGTCGTGTGCCAGGAGTAGGCGGCGGCCACTGTGGCGCCGAAGCCGCCCACGGCCTGTCCCGTGTATAGTCCCGTCATGTGAATGCCGACCGCCAGCGAGCGGGTCTTCTCCGAATGGTAATCGGCTATCAGGGAGAGGCCCGCAGGAATGTAGAGGGCTTCGCTGACTCCCATCAGCGCACGCAGCCAGAACACCTGGCTGAAGGTGGTGGCAACGCCCATCAGGTAGGTCACCGCCGACCACACAAACAGGCTGCCCACAATCAGCCACTTGCGGTTGAGGCGGTCGGCAATGATGCCCGAAACGGGGCTCATGAATCCGTAGATGTAGAGGAAGATGGCCATCAGCCACCCGAAGTTGGTGGCGGACTGTAGCTCTACGATGTCCACCTGCATGGCGTCCTTCATGGTACTGAGCATCTGGCGGTCCATGTAGTTGAGCAAGGCGACGCCCCACAGCAGCGCCACCACTACCCACGGATAGATTTTAGAAGTTTTTTTCACGTTCATCAGATTTTGCGGAGAGGTATCAAAGGTTTTCTGGAAGAATTGGGGTTACTGCGGTTTCGACGGGCTGTCCCCGCCGTCCAGCATTGTGCGGCACAGCTCGTAGCCCTTGGTCATCATGCGCGGGATGTGGAACGGCCCCTTGAAGAGGTTCCCCTTGGCGGGCTGGGCCACGGTGCCGTCGCGGTGCAGGTAGCCGTACCACTCGCCGTAGCGGCTGTCGGGGAAGTGGGCATACGTCCAGTCGCTGATGCGTTTGTGCATGTCCAGGTATTTCGGCTCGCCCGTCACCTTGTACGCGTAGAGGGTGGCAATGATGGCTTCGGTCTGCGGCCACCAGAACTTCATGTCCTGCGAATAGTCCTGCGGAGGGAAGTTCCTGCAGTCCCTGAAGTTGATGATGCCTCCGTACGTCTCGTCCCAGCCCCACTGCCACGACCAGTCGAGGATGGTAAGCGCCATGTCCGTCAGTTCGCGGTCTCCGCCGCGGTCGGCAGCCACGTCCAGCAGGAACCAGGCTGTTTCGATGCAGTGGCCGGGATTGATGAGGCGCCCGTTCAGGTTGTCGATGAACTCGCCCTTGGGGCCTACCGTCTCCAGCAGGGCCTTGAACTCGGGGTGCATGAAGCAGTGGCGCAGCGCGTGGACGGACTCGTCAATCTGCCGGTCCAGCTCGGGGTCGTCGGCCACCTTCTTGAGGCGCGAGGCCACGTTGACCATAATCATGGTGATGGAATGTCCCTGTGCCTGGAAGGCCGGCAGATACTTGGGCTCCAGCAGGCCGGGGGTGGAGAGGAAGCGGCGCATGTCCTTGAACAGCCGCAGGGCCTTGCCGGCATACTCGCGGCTGCCTGTGGCCAGCGCATACTCCGCCATGGCGATGGCCGCGAAGCTCTCGCTGAACACGTACCTCCGCTTGCGCAGGGGCACGCCCTCGGCAGTCACCTCGAAATACATCCGCCCGTCCGTGTCGAAGCAGTGGGCTTCAATGAAGTCGAGCGTGCTTTTGGCGGCATCGAGCCACTCCGGGCGTTTCTCTATGTGGTTGTAGGCATAGCAGCAGGCAAAGGCAAAGCGCCCCTGAAACCAGACCGACTTGGTGGAGTCCATCAGGCGGCCTTCGCGGTCCACGCAGGTATATACGCCCCCGTGCTGCCTGTCGAGGCCGTGCTCCAGCCAGAAGGGCATGATGTTGGTGAGCATGTCGTCCCTGTAACGGCCTGCCCAGTAGTTCAGATAGACAGATTGATCCATATCCCGTTCCTCCGCCTTAGAATTGGTTGCAACGCTCAAAGAAACGGATGGCCTCCAGTTCGGCCTTCATGCGGTTTTCCTCCTCGTCCGTCATGTTCTGGAAAGGAGTGCGGTTCTTGCCCAGGTCCAGGCCGATGAGCTTCATGATGCGCTTGCCGGCCACGATGTTGCCGCGGTAGTGGCAGATGACGTTGATGACTTCCTGCGAGAAGTTCTGCAGCTCGCGCGCCTTCTCCAGGTCGCCCGCCTTCCAGGCGTCGAGGATGCCCACCAGGTTGATGCCGTTGTAGTTGGTGGTGCCCCCGATGCCGCCCTGGGCGCCGCCCATGGCCAGCGCGGGCAGGATGGTCTCGTCCTGGCCGTGCAGCATGTCGTACTTGCCGTTCTTGTAGAGGCGGCACTGGTTGTACTCATAGATGCTCTCGTAGGTGTACTTGATGCCCGCAAAGTTGGGGATGCGTCCGTCCACGGCCTCCAGCAGGGCGGTCATGGGCAGGTACGCGCCGTTGAAGGCGGGGATGTGGTAATAGTAGAAGGGAAGGCCGGGCGCGCCGGAGGCAATCTCCTCGCAATACTTCACCAGCTCTTCGATGCGGCCGATTTTGGGGAATGGCGGCGCCATCGCGCCGATGCCCCACGCCCCGATGCGCGCGGCATGTTCGGCCAGCATCCGGCTGGACTTCACGCAGCAGCTGCCCACGTGGACAATCACCTTGAAGCCTGCGGGGGCCACCCGCATCCATTCTTCGGCCAGTCTCATCCGTTCTTCTTCGGTGAGCATGTAGCCCTCGCCGGACGAACCGTTGATAAACACTCCCTTCAGCCCGTTCTTGGCCAGCATCCGGGCATAAGCCCCGATGGGCGCGTAATTCACTTCCCCGTTTTTATCAAAAGGTGTGAAAGGGGCGTCTATTAATCCAATAATTTTTTCCATAGCAGACAGATTTAATGAATAATTTTATTAATTAGCGCAAATATATACAATTGCAAGCATAAGCCCAAGTAAAAGAAAAAGAAATCGAGCCGTGCAGGGCGTTTTTCAAGACGGCATGGGTGAGGGGGGTCAGTCAGGTAGGGGAATGCCCACTATCTGCGGGGTCCGGATGCCCGGTTTTACCTCGCCGCACACCATCCACAACCGTCCCTCGCGGTGGAGCAGGACGCCTCCCGCCTTGCCCATGCCTTCGGCGGCGGGATGCACCTGCCACGTCCGGCGGGCGGGGTCATACTCCAGGATGTCCCGGTTGAATGAGTACCATTCCACGGGCTTTCTCAGGTAGTCGGCGGGGCCTCTTCCCTCCATCGCTTCCTTGAATATGCGATAATCCACTCCTCCGGTGAGGTACAGCCTGCCGCCCACGCTGACGCCTGCCCCGCCCGACAGGGCATACCGTCCGCCACCGGCCGGGGTGGGGAAGGGGATGGGGCCGCTCCACTTGCCGTCCTCTGCCGAGTAGGCCAGCAGGCTGGCCGGAAGGGTGCAGCGGTTGTCCGGCTTGTCGTACATGAAGCCGCCCGCCAGATAGAGCGTCTTGCCGCAGGCCAGCAGCACGGGTTGTACGCGCTGTCCGCCCGGATAGTCTGCAAGGCGGGTCCACGCGCTGTCGGCGTCGGGGCGGAGGGCGTAGAGCGCGCGGCCTCCGTCGCCCTGGTTGCCGCCTGTCACGTAGACCACCCCGTCGGCGCAGGTTGCCGCGGCGTTGTCCACCGCGACGGGCAGTGGCGGTAGGCTGCGCACTGCCAGCCGCCGGCCGCCTTCTGCCGGCTCAATGCGGAACACTTGCGTCAGACTGGAATCGGCGCACTGCCCGCCGATGCACACCAGCCCCTTTTCCGTTTCTGCCGATGCGCCATAGGCCACCGGCAGCGGCAGCTCGGCCGCGGGCTTCCATGCCGACGCCGTATCTGCCGTGTCCAGCGCGTAAACCTGCGGGTAGTAGACTTTCGGGCCACCGTCGGCGGCGGCCACACCGGGGAAGTTGCATCCTCCGCCCACTACCAGCCAGCGCCCCACGAAGCCGGCGAAGGGGGCGGAGACGCCGCCTGGCACGGGATAGTCGGGCAGGCGGCAGGCCGGCTGCGAGGGGGAGGGGGAACAGCCGGCCAGTGAAAGGGCCAGGCAGGCGGGGGCAAGAAGTCTTTTGAAGGGGAACATGTCTTTCATATCGTCAGATTTTAAAATGGATTCGGGCCGACGGCGTGCCGGTGCGGGGGCTGACGGCTTCAGATGGGGGTGGGGAAGTGCCTCAGCTCGGAGCGCAGCCCGCGGGCTTTCCCGTCCGTCATGCTGTCCAGCAACGCCCAGAAGCGGTCGCCGTGGTTCATCTCGCGGGTGTGCGCCAGCTCGTGCAGCAGCACATATTCTATCAGATGCCGGGGCAGGAGGAGCAGGCGGCAGGAAAGGTTGATGCTCTGCCGGGTGGAGCAGCTGCCCCACCGCCCGGTGCTCGTGTTGATTCTGACTTCGCGGTAGGTCAGCCCGTGCCGCTGCGCCAGCCCGGCCAGCAGCGGGGGAAGCACCGTCTGGGCCTTGTCGCGCAAGGCCTCGGTCACCACTTTCTTCAGCCACTCCTGCAAGGAAGGGTCCGAGAAGTCGGTGCGGTGCGGATAGAGAATCGTTGTGCTTACGGGATTGGTCCGAAGCTGGAATTTCTTGGTGTCGGATGCAATCATCGCCAGATGGAAGTAGTCCGCGTCAATCCGGAAGCGGGGGGTGATGAGGTGTCGGGGGGTGCGGGCCGCCAGTACCCGCAAGCGGGGCCGGAGCTCGTCCAGCGCCTGCCTCACCTTGCCCCACTTCGTCAGCCGGGGCACGGTCACCACAAGGCCTCCGTCCGCTCCGTGGAATATCAGCCGGCTGGCACGCGAGTTGACCCGCACCATGACGGTACCCAGTTCCTCGTCTTCCAGATACTCGCCGGTAATGCAATGTTGGTTGTCGTTCATCGTTTCTTTCATTGGTCCGTATCAGGCAGGCGTCCAGCCTGCCGTTAGCATAGCACAAAAGAACAAACTTTCGGACAAATTCGCAATACTTTTATCCACAAAAACGGACATGCTGTCCGGAAACGGACAGTGCTTTAAACAGACATCCGGCTCATTGTCAGCCAACTGGGCTTTTGGTACGCTTCTTGCAAATCCGTTGTCGGAAATTGCCGCATGCCGGCGGCGGGACGGGCGGGAGTAAAATAATGCCCCGCCTTGCAACTTTCTTCCTGCCGTCTGCGTCTAAATGGATAAAAGAAGGATGTTTTACTTTAAACTTACAACGGATATGAAGAAACTGACAACTCTCGCAACTCTCTTCCTGCTGGTCTTCAGCATAAGCTCGTGCGCACAATCGTACAGACACCGCTTCAGCACGGGAAACAGCTGGCTGGGCGGCAAAGAGGTGAAAGCAAGCAAGAACTACGTGACCAAGGAAATCAAGGTGAAGGACTTCGACCGCATACAGGTGGAAGGCAGCCTGGACGTCACCTACAAGCAGCAGACGGGCAAGCCCGAAGTGGAAATCTACACGTCGGACAACATCGTGGACCTGCTGGACATCTACGTAAAGGGGGGCACGCTGTACCTCAATTTCAAGAAGAACGTAAGCGTGGCCTACAACAAACTGGAAATCCGTGTCTGCTCGAACCGGCTGGGCTACGCCAGCGTGACGGGCTCGGGCAGCCTGGACCTGGCCAACGCCCTGAACACGGACAACCTGGAACTGAAGGTGACGGGCTCGGGCGACATCACGGGCGGCGACATCAGCTGCACGGAGGGATTCACGGCGTCGGTGACGGGTTCGGGTGACTTCAAGTGCAAACAGCTCACCACCCGGATGCTGAACGTCGGCGTGACAGGCTCGGGCGACCTGAACGTGGAAAACGCTTCCGCCACTTCGGTGGTGGCCAACGTGGCCGGGTCGGGAACCCTGAAAATCAAAGGTAAGGCCGAAGAGGCCGAATACAGCGTGGCAGGCTCGGGCGACCTGCTGGCCAGCGACTTCGAGGTACAGCGCGTATCGGCCGCCGTGGCGGGCTCGGGCGACATCAAGTGCCACGCTGTAAAGTTCCTGAAAGCACGCACCAACGGCAGCGGTGACATCGGCTACAAAGGAAATCCCGAACTGGACTACCCGAAAAAAGGACTCTACAAACTCTAATGAAAATCCCGCCGGACGGGCGGGAGGAAAACTACCACATAAATTCTCTCTGACGGCTCCCTACCCGACCATACCCAAGGGGGACAGAGCCGTCCACAATCGACACATTTTGGAAAAGGCTTCCGCGAGGAAGCCTTTTTTATGCGGAGGACGGACGGCGGAAAAGGCTGCGAACCACAAGCCATGCGGAGCCGCCGGATGGGGCGCCTGCATCCCGTCCGGACGAAGCCTGCACGGTCTGCGGACGAAGCTTGCACGGTCTGCGGTCGGTGCAAGCACGGTTCTCGGACCATGCAAGCATGGCCCAAGCACTGGCCATCAAGGCTGAAGGAAGGCGGCCGGACTACAGGCCGGGAGACGCAAGTCCGCGCTTCGGCCAAGGCAAAATAAAAGGGACGCTGCATCACGCGGCATCCCATTTATCTTAGTTAGTTCTTACAAGTTTTTTTGAGAGAATTGAAACTTCACAGCCTCAAATAATCATTCTAATAAAGCACACTAACTATATTCATGTTAAAGCAAATGAAAATGTTATTTTAAATAAAGCAAATGAAAATTACTACTTCCTGAGCTCCTGCCTATCCACCCGATGCAGACTGTCCAAAATCTGCTTTTCGTGGGACACCGCCGTTTCTTCCGAGAAAGCCACGGACGGCGCAGAAACCTGCTTGCCGATGGTGTCGGCCGCCGTTACCCCGTCCGCATCGGACTGGAACGAATGCTGCACCACGTTGCCCAGCATGAACACCACCGCCACAACGGCGGCTGCCTTGAAGAGCGGCGCCAGACGCGCCCTCAGCGTCATGCGGCGGGCCTTGACAACGGTCGGCTCCACTTCGGCCAGTACGCGTGCGTCGAAGTCATCGCCCAGACGTACCTCCTGCTGGGATTGCTGATATATGAACAAGTCCCTGTAACGAAGCAGGCCGGCAGGCAGATGCCCGTCGTGCCGCACGAAGAAGTCGCGCAGTTGCGCCTCTTCCTCCAGCGAGGTCTCGCATTGCCAATAACGCTCCAACAATCTTTCCGCTTCCTTAAAGTCCATATTCATCTATATCTATAAACCGTTGTTTCACTTTCTGCCGCGCCCTGAAGAGGTTCACCTTCACCTGGTCTTCCGTCAGGTTCAAGAGCGCCGCAATTTCCTTATAACCCTTGCCCTCCACGTCCCGCAGCTGCATGATGAGCCGCTGTTTCTCGGGAAGCTCGTTGACCAGCCTGTGAACCAGGTTCATCCGTTCCTTGTCTACCAGCCTGTCGTAGGGGCTCGATGCGTCGGGCGTCTGCTCCATCTCTGCGGTCAGCTCCACCGTCTGCGAGTCTTTCCGCTCGCTGTGGTCTATCGCCAGGTTCCTTGCCACCGTCAGGCAGTAGGCCTCCAGCGAACCGAACTGCACCCACTCGTCGCGCTTGTTCCACACCCGAATCAGCGTTTCCTGCACCACATCTTCCGCTTCGGCCCTGTCGTAAGTAATCCTGAGGGCCAGCCGAAAGAGCTTGTCTTTCAGCGGGAGGATGTCATTACGGAAACTGATTTCTTGCATCTCTAATAAGAATGACGGTTAAGGGGGCGGAAAGTTACAGTCCGCCCCCACTTTTTTTATTTATTTTCCCGAAGGGCGCTCACTACGTGTGTGCCCGCTGCGGTGCCGATGGCTGCGGCCGAGGTAATGACCACTTCCGTCACGCCTGCCTCCAGAGCCTGGAAGGCGTTCTCCAGCTTGGGTATCATGCCGCCTTGGATGACGCCTTCGTCCGTCAGGCGGCGGAACTCGGCGGGGGTGATGGTGGGGATGACGCTGTCGTCGTCCGCCTCGTTGCGCAGCACGCCCTTCTTCTCGAAGCAGTAGACCAGGGTGACGTCGAACAGCCGGGCCAGCGCCTTGGCCGTCTCGCCCGCAATGGTGTCGGCGTTGGTGTTGAGCAGATGGCCCTCGCCGTCGTGGGTCAGGGGTGCCATGACGGGCACCACGCCCTTGGCTATGAGGTCGCCCAGCAGGGTGGCATTGACCTGCTTCACGTCGCCCACGAAGCCGTAGTCCACCTCCTTGACGGGGCGTTTCACGGAGCGGATGACGTCCATGTCGGCTCCCGTCAGGCCCAGCGCGTTGACGCCGCGTGCCTGCAGGCCGGCCACGATGTTCTTGTTCACCAGGCCGCCATAGACCATGGTCACTACGCGCAGGGTCTCTGCGTCGGTGATGCGCCGTCCGTCCACCATGCGGCTCTCGATGCCCAGGCGTTCGGCCAGCTTGGTGGCAGAGCGGCCTCCGCCATGTACCAGCACCTTGAGGCCTTCGATGGCGGCAAAGTCGTCCAGCAACTTGTGGAGGGTGGCTTCCTCCTCCACGATTTTTCCTCCTACTTTGATGAGTGTGAGTTTCTCTTTCATTATTCTTATCTATTAATTGCCACAGAGGACACAGAGGTACACAGAGCTTCTATACTTTCTCTCTGTGCCACTCCGTGTCCTCTGTGGTGAAAATCCTTTATTCCAAATAAGTATATCCGTACAGGCCCGAGCGGTAGTTGGCCAGGAATTCCTTGCCCTCATCGAGAGAGATGCGTCCTTCCTTCACCGACTGGGTTACCCATGTCTCGAGCTTGCGCACCAGCTTCTTGGGGCTGTACTGCACGTAGTCCAGCACCTCGGCCACCGTCTCGCCGTCGATGAGCTGGTCGATGGTGTAGCCCTTGCTGTTGACAGAGACATGGACGGCATTGGTGTCGCCGAAGAGGTTGTGCATGTCACCCAGGATTTCCTGATAGGCTCCCACCAGGAAGACGGCCAGGTAATAGCTCTCGTTCTCGCGCAGCGCGTGCAGGGGCAGCGTGGTGGTGTCGGGACGCGAGCTGACGAAGTTGGCAATCTTGCCGTCTGAGTCGCAGGTCATGTCCTGAAGGGTGGCTTCGCGGTCGGGCTTCTCGTCCAGGCGCTGGATGGGCATGATGGGAAACATCTGGTCGATGGCCCACGAGTCGGGCAGCGACTGGAAGAGGGAGAAGTTGCAGAAGTACTTGTCGGCCAGCAGCTTGTTCAGCTTGCGGAACTCCTCGGGACAGTGCTTCATGTTGGTTGCAATGGTGTTTATCTCGCGGCAGATGCTCCAGTAGAGCTTCTCTATCTGTGCGCGGGTGTTCAGGTCCACGATGCCGTGGCTGAAGAGGTCGAGTGCCTCCTCGCGTATCTGCTGCGCGTCGTGCCAGGGCTCCAGCATGGAGCGTTGGCTCAGGTTGTCCCAGATGTCGTAGAGTTCCTTCACCAGTTCGTGCGCGTCGGGGCCGGGTTCCCATTCGTCGTCCATCTGGGGCAGGGAAGCTGTCTCCAGCACCTCGAAGATGAGTACGGAGTGGTGGGCCGTCAGGCTGCGGCCCGTCTCGGTGATGATGTTGGGATGTTCGAAGCCGTGCTTGTCTGCAGCGTCGACAAAGGTGGACACCACGTCGTTGACATACTCCTGGATGGAGTAGTTGACGGAGCTTTCGCTGTTGGACGAGCGTGTGCCGTCATAGTCCACTCCCATGCCGCCGCCCGTGTCGACGAACTCGATGTTGAAGCCCATCTTGTGCAGCTGCACGTAGAACTGCGAGGCTTCGCGCAGGGCGTTCTTGATGCGGCGTATCTTGGTAATCTGGCTGCCGATGTGGAAGTGGATGAGCTTGAGACAGTCCTTCATGTCGCGCTTCTCCAGGAAGTCCAGCGCCTCGAGCAGTTCGCTGGAGGTCAGGCCGAACTTGCTGCCGTCGCCTCCGCTTTCCTCCCACTTGCCGCTGCCGCTGGAGGCCAGCTTGATGCGGATGCCTATGTTGGGGCGTACTTTCAGTTGTTTGGCCATCTTGGCGATGAGGTTCAGCTCGTTCAGCTTCTCCACCACCAGGAAGATGCGCTTGCCCATCTTCTGCGCCAGCAGGGCCAGTTCGATGAAGCTCTCGTCCTTGTAGCCGTTGCACACCACCAGCGAGTCGGGGTCGGTGTTGACGGCAATGACAGCGTGCAGCTCGGGCTTGGAGCCTGCCTCCAGGCCCAGGTTGAACTTCTTGCCGTGGCTGATCATCTCCTCTACCACGGGACGCATCTGGTTCACCTTGATGGGGTAGATGATGAAGTTCTCGCCTTTGTAGCCATATTCTTCGGCGGCCTTCTTGAAACAGCAGGACACCTTTTCGATGCGGTTGTCCAGAATGTCGGGGAAGCGCACCAGCATGGGGGCTGTCACATCGCGCAGTTGCAGCTCGTCCACCAGTTCCCTCAGGTCAACGGCCACTCCGTCCTTGCGCGGTGTCACCACCACATGTCCCTTCTCGTTGATAGCAAAGTACGAAGTGCCCCAACCCGTGATGTTGTACAGCTCTTCCGAATCTTCAATACGCCATTTTCTCATTATTCTTCAGCTTGTCAGTTGTTGGTTAAGATTGATATTTTCAGTGGGCAAAAATAGTGAAAGGTGAGTGGAGAGGCAAACGAAAAACGAAGTTTTTCAGGTTGACTATCCCGAACCGCATCCTATTTTATTCAAAAACGGTGATAAATCCCATATATACCTTATTATAGGTAAAAAAACATGCGTTATCTTCCTATTATATCCCCAGCAGGGTACGCAGACGGGCGACGGACTCCGTTATCTGGCTCCGGCTCTCCAGACGGCTGCCGTCGAAGCGGTAGCGGGCCTGCGCGTAGTGGGGCATCCGCCGCTCCAGCGCCTCGCCGATGAAGGCACGCAGTTCGTCGTCCGTCTTGCCCTGCAGGATGGGACGTTGCTGCGTGGCCACCCGCAGGCGGCGGAAGAGCACGTCCGTGTCCACATCGAGGAACACTGTCTGCCCCTGCCGGTTCATGTACTCCATGTTGTCGAAGAAGCACGGCGTGCCGCCTCCGGTGGAGATGATGACGTCCTCAAACTCGCCCGCCTCGTGCAGCATGGAGCGTTCCAGCTCGCGGAACCCGTCCTCGCCCCGTTCGGCGAAGAGCTGGGGGATGGACTTGTGGAAACGTTCCTCGATGTACCAGTCGAGGTCAATGAAAGACACCTTCAGCTCGCGGGCAAAAGCCTTTCCCAGTGTAGTCTTTCCGGCACCCATGTAGCCGGTCAGGAATATGCGTATCATATTGCGGGTATGGTTTTGAGTTTTAAAGTTTATGAGTTCTTGAGTTGACAGGCAAAGGTAAGCAATTCTTTTCGGATTCTTGAAACGGCGGTAGGGGCATCTTGGTAAAAAAACATCCGCCCGGTTTGCCGGCCTTTGGCTTTCTGGCGGAAGGGGCCGATATCCTTGTTTGTGGCCGCATTCTGCCTGTGCGAAGAGAAAACTGTGGCCGGATGTCGAGTTTTCGGGAGGAAAGCTTGCTTTTCCGGCATAAATAGCTTAATATTGTAGTGATAACCAATCTTGTATGCTTATGAAAAAGTATGTTGCAGAAATGTTGGGGACGATGGTACTCGTTCTCATGGGATGCGGAAGCGCGGTTTTTGCCGGCAGCGTGGCCGACACGGTGGGCGCCGGTGTAGGTACCATTGGAGTGGCTTTGGCCTTCGGCCTTTCGGTTGTGGCCATGGCTTATGCTATCGGGGGCATTTCAGGATGCCACATCAATCCTGCCATTACGCTGGGTGTCTTCCTTACGGGACGCATGAACGGGAAGGATGCTTCGATGTACATGCTTTTCCAGGTGATTGGGGCCATTCTCGGTTCGGCCATTCTGTATGCGCTCCTTACTACGGGCGCTCACGCAGGGCCTACGGAGACGGGTGCCAACAGCTTTGATGCGGGCGAGGCGGTGCAGGCTTTCATTGCCGAGGCTGTGTTCACGTTTGTTTTTGTGCTGGTGGTGCTGGGTTCTACCGACTCCAAAAAGGGGGCGGGACAGCTGGCCGGCCTGGCTATCGGTCTGACGCTGGTTCTGGTGCACATCGTCTGCATTCCCATCACGGGGACGTCGGTCAATCCCGCACGCAGTATCGGTCCGGCCCTGTTCGAGGGCGGTGTGGCCTTGTCGCAGCTGTGGCTCTTCATTGTAGCGCCTTTCGTGGGAGCTGCATTCAGTGCGATGGTGTGGAACTACCTGGGGAAGGAATAAGCGCGTGAGTACGTTTCAGGCACGGATTGCACAGCAGATTCCTGGGAGAATCTGTAAGAACCTGTGTAACCCGTGCCTGAACAACGGTATCAGCCCGGCTGTACCTGTGCTTGGACGCTTGCCTTTGCCGGGGGAGGAAGATGCTAAAAGTAGTCGTTGAGTGACAGGTAGAGATACTCCGTATCGTTCATGGAGGTTTCAAAGTAGATTTTGTCTTCCCTTGCCAGCCATCCGATAGCGGCGTTCAAGTCCCGGTCCGACAGGCCCGATGCTGCTTTCAGCTCTTCGTATTTCCATCGTCTGCCATCGTTCAGCAGTTCCCAGACAATGCCTGCATTGTTTCCGATAGTGCCTTTGTCCATAAGTTTATCCGATATAATAGTTCAGTTCAATATACAACACATTCCTTCTGCCCACTTTGGTTTCATCTATCGTCAGTTTGCCTTCGCGGGCCAGCCATCCGATGGCGGCGTTGATGTCCCGGTCTGACAGGCCGGTGGCTTTCTTTATTTCCTGATAGTCCCATTTGCGGTTCTCGCTTTGCAGCAGGCGCCAGATGATGCCTGCGTTCTCGCCGATGCTTTGTACATTCATAAGCTTAAGTTTTAATGGTTTGTTTACTGGTTAGGGGCATTTCCATGACCCTTGCAGGATGAGTGGACCTGGATTGTCGCCGGTTCGCTTCTTTCTGCATCAATTTGTGACAAAATTAGAGCTTTTTACTTATAAAACAATCTTTCCGGGGCTTTTTTCACAGAAATGTATCATGAATGACGGTTCGGGAGGCTTCTTTCCGCCGATTTGGGGGCGGCGGGGATATGAAAAGCCCCGGCGGGCAGGATTTTCCTGCCGGGCCGGGGCTCTTCGTTGTAAGATGCGGGTTGGCAATTGTGGCGGACGGCATCGGGTTTTCTTTCCAATATTGGCGTCTTGCCGTCCTGCCGTTATTTCTCAGGCGTCAATATTGGCGTATGTAGCGTTCTTTTCGATGAATTCGCGGCGCGGGCCCACGTCTTCGCCCATCAGCATGGAGAAGATGTAGTCGGCCTCGGCGGCGTTTTCCAGATGCACCTGTTTCAGCATGCGGTTCTCGGGGTTCATGGTCGTCTCCCACAGCTGTTCGGGGTTCATTTCGCCCAGACCTTTGTAGCGCTGTGTGTGGATGGCGTTTTCCGAGCCGCCGCCGTAGGTGTCGATGAACTTCTGGCGCTGCTGGTCGGTCCAGCAGTACTCCTTCACCTTGCCTTTGGTGCAGAGGTAGAGGGGCGGGGTGGCTATGTAGAGGTAGCCTTGCTGGATGACTTGCGGGAAGTAGCGGAAGAAGAGCGTCATGATGAGGGTGTCGATGTGGGAACCGTCGACATCGGCATCGGTCATGATGATGACCTTCTTGTAGCGCAGCTTGTCGATGTTGGCTTCCTTGCTGTCTTCGCCGTCCACGCCGAAGCGGATGCCCAGCGCCTGGATGATGTTGTTCACCTCTTCGCTTTCGAAGGCTTTGTGCCACATGGCTTTCTCCACGTTCAGAATCTTGCCTCGCAGGGGCAGGATGGCCTGGAAGACGCGGTTGCGTCCCTGCTTGGCCGAGCCGCCTGCCGAGTCTCCCTCGACGAGGAACAGTTCGCATTCCTCGGGGTCCTTGCTGGAGCAGTCGGCCAGCTTGCCCGGCATGCCGCCGCCGCTCATGGGCGACTTGCGCTGTACGGACTCGCGGGCCTTGCGGGCGGCCACACGGGCCTGCGCGGCCAGTATCACCTTGTCCACGATGAGCTTGGCTTCCTTCGGATGCTCTTCCAGGTAGTAGGAGAGGGCTTCGCCCACGGCCTGGTCTACGGCGCCCATCACTTCGTTGTTGCCCAGCTTGGTCTTGGTCTGGCCTTCGAACTGGGGTTCGGCCACCTTGATGGAGATGACGGCCGTCAGTCCTTCGCGGAAGTCGTCGCCCGCAATCTCGACCTTGGCCTTCTCCAGCATCTTGTTGTCCTCGGCATACTTCTTCAGCGTGCGGGTCAGCGCGCGGCGGAAGCCGGCCAGGTGTGTACCGCCTTCGATGGTATTGATGTTGTTCACGTAGGAGTGTACGTTTTCGGTGTACGAGGTGTTGTACATGATGGCCACTTCTACGGGCGTGCCCTGCTTCTCGGTGTTGATGTAGATGACGTCGTTCATCAGGTGCTCGCGCGAGGAGTCGATGTAGCGGACGAATTCCTTCAGTCCTTCTTCCGAGTGGAAGACTTCCTGGACGGGGTTTCCTGCTTCGTCCTTCGTGCGGAGGTCGGTGAGGGTAATCTTGATGCCTGCGTTCAGGTAGGCCAGCTCGCGCATGCGGGTGGCCAGTATGTCGTAGTTGTAGACGGTCTCGGTAAAGATGCTGCCGTCCGGCCAGAACTGCTGGCGCGTGCCGGTGAGGGTGGTGGTGCCCACTTCCTTGACGCTGTACAGCGGGTGGCCGCATTCATATTCCTGCTGGTAGATTTTTCCGTTTCTGAAAACCTGGGTAGTCATGTGGGTGGAGAGGGCGTTGACGCACGATACGCCGACGCCGTGCAGACCGCCGGACACCTTGTAGGAGCCTTTGTCGAATTTGCCTCCTGCGTGCAGCACGGTCATGACCACTTCCAGGGCCGACTTCTGCTCCTTCTCGTGGAAGTCCACGGGGATGCCACGGCCGTTGTCCTGTACGGTGATGGAGTTGTCTTCGTTGATGGTGACCTCGATGTGGTCGCAGTAGCCGGCGAGCGCTTCGTCGATGGAGTTGTCCACCACTTCATAGACCAGGTGGTGCAGACCCTTGTTGCTGATGTCGCCAATGTACATGGCAGGACGCTTGCGCACGGCCTCCAGACCCTCCAGGACCTGGATGTTGCTGGCCGAATAGTTGTTTTCGCCGTTTATCTTTTCTTCTTCTGTCATACCTTATTTTCCTTGATTGAAATAACAGAGCAAAGTTAGTGAAAATCTTTGGGATATCGCTTCCGGACGGGCGATAAATTAGGGGATTCAGCCGCTTTTTTTCCTTTCGGCCGGCGTGCCTGCCGGGCGGAGGCGCGGCGCATGGGCATGCAAAAAAGGCCGGATTGGATAATCCGGCCTTCCTGTATCTTTGCCTGAATGAAAAGCTCTTCTTGATTAAGCCAGCTTGTTGATGTAAACGGCCAGCTTGGACTTCAAGTTGTTAGCTTTGTTCTTGTGGATGATATTGGTCTTTGCCAACTTGTCCAGCATCTTGGCAACGCCCGGGAGCATGGCTGCTGCTTCAGCCTTGTCGGTTGTTGCGCGAAGCTTACGAACAGCGTTTCTCATGGTCTTGCCATAATATCTGTTGTGAAGTCTTCTTGTCTCTTCCTGTCTGATTCTTTTCAGTGATGATTTGTGATTTGCCATCTCGACTAATCTTTATTTAATTCGTTTATTTTTTTAATTGTAGCCCGTGGGGGAATCGAACCCCCCTTTCAAGAATGAAAATCTTGCGTCCTAACCGATAGACGAACGGGCCATCCTTTGGCTGAGCGTTTCCGCTCTTCCGAGAGCGCTTTTCTCTCGTTTGCGGATGCAAAGGTAGAAACTATTTTTGAATTGGCCAAGCGTTCTGCAAAAAAAATGCTGATTTTTTCTTCGCCGTTTTTCCCTGTGTCTGCTCTGTGCGTTGTAAATGAGCGGTTTATGAGTTTTTGCGGGGATGGAATTTTTTTTCCGTGCGCCGCCCGCTCCGGCCGCCGGGGCGGAGGGGGCGGGCGGGGTGTGCCGTTTTTTTTCACGAAGCGGGCCGGATGCTTCTGCCGTCGCGGCTTTTTTTGTAGCTTTGCCCTTGCATTTGGAATACGGATTAACTGAACGACCGATATGATACAGAATACGCAGGGGATTGTGTTGCGCACGCTGAAGTACAGCGACACTTCGCTCATAGCCGACGTCTACACCGAGGTGCAGGGGCGTGCTTCCTTTCTGGTGCCCGTGCCCCGCTCGCGGCGCACGCTTGTCAGGCCCTCGCTGTTCCAGCCCCTGGCGCTGGTCGAGGTGGAGGCTGACTTCCGCCCCAACGTTTCTTTGTTCAAGGTGAAGGAGGCCCGGTCGGCCTATCCGTTCTCGTCGCTTCCCTACGACCCCTACAAGTCGTCCATCGCCCTGTTCCTCTCCGAGTTCCTCTGCCGCGCCCTGCGCGAGGAGGCCGAAAACCGCCCGCTCTTTGCCTACCTGCAACACTCGGTCGTCTGGCTGGACGAGTGCCGTTCGGGCTTTGCCAACTTCCATCTGGTCTTTCTGATGCGCCTCTCGCGCTTCCTGGGGCTTTACCCCAACCTGGAGGGCTATTCGGAGGGGTGTTATTTCGACCTGCAAAACGCGTGCTTCACTCCCCGGAAGCCGCTGGCGCACTCCAACTACATCGGGCCGCAGGAGGCCTCGAGGCTGACTACGCTGATGCGCATGAACTACGACACGATGCACCTCTTCGGCATGAGCCGCGCGGAGCGTGCGCGCTGTCTGACCATCCTGAACGAGTATTACCGCCTGCACCTGCCGGACTTCCCCGTGCTGAAGTCGCTGGAGGTGCTGAAGGAGCTGTTCGACTGAAGCCGGACAGCCTCTGCCTTTCCCCCTTGATATTCAGCGCTCAGGCCGTGCAAGCTCCGTCCGCGCACCGTGCTTGCTCCGTCCGCGCACCGTGCAAGCATCGTCCGCGCACCGTGCAAGCATTGTCCGCACGGGCGGTGAACAGGCCGTCGGAGGCCGGTGCGGGGTGGGGGGCGGATGGCTTTTCAGCGGTAGACCACCTGCCAGCTTCCCGCCTTCAGCCGGGTGCCCGGCTCCGCGGGTTTTCCGTCCACCTCCAGGCGGCTGTATCCTTGGGGCAGGAGGAGCACGGCCTGGGTGCGGCGGGGGACGGTGAGCAGCAGGCTGCACTGGCCGGGGTCCTTGCGGATGTCGGCGCCGATGGAGCGGCCCTCAGAAAGGGACACCGTGGCCTTCACCCGGCTCAGGTTGCCCGGGTGGGGGCATACGGAGAATACGCTGAAGGCCGGCTCCACCGTCTCGATGCCCGCGATGTACTGGCTCAGGATGGTCAGCGGCCCGCCGCTCCAGGCGTGGTTGTAGCTGCCTCCGCCGAAGCCTTCGTTGCCGATGCCCCAGCCTTCCCACAGGGTGGTGAGGGGGCTGTCGGTCATGTCCTTGTAGCGCAGGCGCATGCGGTCCATGGCGTCCTGGTGGCAGCCCATCTGGCAGAGGGCTTGCAGCACGTATTTCTCCATGTAGGGGCTGGCGTGGTAGTGGCGGCCGAAGAAGGGGCGGAGGACGGGGTAGAGCTCCGGGGGCAGCGTGCCCGACACGACGGCCAGCGCCTGGGCGCGGTCGTCGGGCTCTCCCGTGTAGCCGGGCGAGCGGTAGCAGGTTCCGTTCCAGTATTTCCGGTGGAACGCGGTCTTCAGCCGTGCGGCGGTGGCGTCGGCCCAGCGGGCTTCCGCCTCGTGGCCCGTCAGTTGTGCCAGGCGGCCGTAGCCGTCCAGGGCAATGGCGTACCACAGGTTGAACAGCAGCTCCATGTCCTTGTTGTCGCCCCAGTCGCCCCAGGTCCATCCGCCCCGGCGGGGAATGACCAGTCCGTCGGGGGCGGTCTTCCAGACGTGGATGTACTTCTTCACCTTGGGGTAGACGTATTCCATCAGTTCGCGGTCGCCCGTGCCCATGTAGTAGGTCCAGAAGCCGT
This sequence comes from uncultured Bacteroides sp., assembly GCF_949298305.1. Classification (GTDB taxonomy): domain Bacteria; phylum Bacteroidota; class Bacteroidia; order Bacteroidales; family Bacteroidaceae; genus Bacteroides. The sequence continues at coordinate 28,063 of NZ_CASFWU010000019.1, forward strand.
AGCGGCCCACGCTGGCCAGCATCTGCATGGGCAGTTCGTCCTTGTAGTTGCCGGCGGGGACGGGGGCGAAGAGGGTGCTGTCCGCCCGTTGCCAGTCCACCAGCTCGCTGATGCCCTTGCGGGTGAGCAGGTGCGCCTTCTCGTCCAGGGCATAGAAGGCTTCGCCCAGTTCGTTCACCACGTCGCCCCACCACTGTGCGCGCTCGCGGTCGGGGCAGTCCATGTAGGTGTCGCGCATGGTGAGGTAGAGGGTGCGCTGCGCCTTTGTCCAGAGGCGGGTGAGGAAGGGGTCGTCGCACCAGAAGCTGCCGTCGAAGGCGGTGTCGTAGCCCGTCTCGCGGTATTTCAGTTCCTGCACCTCGCAGCCGTCGGGCAGGGTGTATATCACGCAGTGGCCGTTCATCCAGCCGCGGCACTCAAATTCCTGCTCGCCCTGGCGCGTGGTGTACCGGGCAAAGACGTTGGTGGCCGAGCCGCCGCGGTAGTTGTCCGTGCGGATGTCCACGCTCAGTCCGGCGGGGGCGTTTATCTTCAGGTAGGGGGTGACTTGCGCGTTGTAGGGCAGGTAGGCGTAGATTTGGTTTCCCTTCCGTTCGGTGCGGGTGTAGGTCTTCAGCCCGTAGTCCTTCCACTGGGGGATGGGGCGGTCTGCCAGTCGGTTCCATCCGGCCTGCTCCAGGGTCAGGACGCGGGCGGGGCTCCAGGCGCGGTCGTCGTAGTCGGGGAGCTGGAAAGGGATGTCCCTGGAGGCGTCGAAGCCGATGTTGGATTCCGGCAGGCGGTAGTTGGGGGCTTCGCCCTGCGGCAGGTAGTAGGCCGGGTGGCGGCACACGCGCCATGGGCCGTCGGTGTCTGTCGGCTTGCCGTCCACCTTCAGGCTGAAGGCAAGGCCCGGCGTGGGCGAGTTGCGGTGGCTGAAGCCGTCCTTGCCGAAGTACCACACCAGTACGGCCACCGTGTTGTCTCCGCGGTGCAGGCCCCGTGTGCCGTGCAGCACGTCGCAGTAGGTGTCCTGCGGGTTGGGGCCGCGCTTCAGGCCTCCCTCCCTCACTTGCAGGGTGCCGTTTATCCAGAGCCAGTATTTGCTGTCTGCGGCAATGCGCAGTTCGGCCTCCGAGGGTTCTTTGTCCAGATGCAGGCGGGTGCGGAAGCAGAGCCACAGGCCGGGCGTGGCGGGTTCCGAGAGGGGCAGGGTCAGTACTTGGGAGCGGCCTGCGAGGCAGCTCCACAGCAGGAGGAGGGTCAACAGGAGTTTGTTCATGGGTGTGTGTGCTGAAGTTATGCCTGCAAGTTTCGGCATTTTTTCAGAGATTTGCAAGCGGTTGGGCCGCAATCTGCCAGGCTTGCGGTGAAAAGGGCCGTCCGGGCGGGTCGGGCATAAAGCCGGCGAGGAGACAAGCCGGCGGGCCTGTGCGGCGTCTGCCGCGTTCCCGTCTTCTTGTCTCCTCGTCTGTGGCCGGCCGGTGTGCGGCCGTTCGGGGCCGGCTTATCCCAGCAGCTCCTTCACCTTGGCCGAGATGGCCCGTCCTTCGGCCAGGCCTGCCAGCTTCTTGCTGGCCACGCCCATCACCTTGCCCATGTCCTTGCCGCTGGTGGCGCCCACTTCGGCAATGATTGCCTTCAGGGCGGCTTCCAGTTCTTCGGCGCTCATCTGCTTGGGCAGGTAGGTTTCCATTACTTTCACCTGTGCCAGTTCGCCGTCGGCCAGGTCCTGGCGGCCCTGCTGCACGTAGATTTCGGCCGCGTCCTTGCCTTGCTTCACCAGTTTCTGGATAATCTTCAGGGCTGCGTCGTCCGTCAGGGTGTCATTGGCGCCCGGTGCGGTTTTGGCTTCCAGGAATACTTTCTTGATGTTTCTCAGTGTGTCCAGGGCCACTTTGTCTTTGGCCTTCATTGCGGTTTTAATGTCTTCGCTGACTTTGTCGAACAAATCCATGGTTTTTGATTATTTAGAGTTTCTGCATTTCTTTATCAGGGTGCGGGCCGCAAGCCGCCCACGCGGTTGTCCGGCGGCTTACGGCTTTCCGTCTTTCTTCCTCCCCTCTCCTCGGGAGAGGGGGCGGGGGTGAGGCTCCTCCGGCTCAGAAGGTGATGACTCCGCCGTCGGCGCCTTCCATTTCCTGTGCGGCCTCGGTGGCCATCCTGCCGGCTTCCTCGGCCTTGAGCTTGATGCTGTTCAGGGTGGTCTTGTCGCGCAGGTAGGTGGGGCTGTTTTCCACCAGGGTGATGACTTCGTCGTTGTCCAGGTCTTCGGGGGTGAAGATGTAGATGTGGCGTCGGCGCAGGCGGTGGAACTTGGTGTTGGCGTCCTTGCCGTAGTACACCTCGCGTCGGCTGCGGCGCTGTTCCTCCTCCTCCTCCTGTTCGGCCAGCCGTTGCTGTTCTTCGGCGCTGCGCTGGATGAGTCGTTCGTCCATCTCCTTCATGTGGATGTCCTGTATGCCGAATCCGGTGGCCAGGAGGGTGATTTTCACTTTCTCGCCCAGCTCCTTGTCCACCACCATGCCGAACTTCGTCTCGAAATCGCGGTTGAAGCGGTTCATGAACTCCTTCACCTCGTCCATCTCGGTCATCATCAGCTCGTGGTCGGGGCTGTAGGAGATGTTGAGCAGCACCTTCTTTGAGTTGAAGATGTCGTTGTTGTTCAGCAGGGGCGAGTGCTGTGCGTTCTTGATGGCTTCGCTCACGCGGTTTTCGCCCTCGCCGTATCCGGTGCTCATGATGGCCACGCCGCCGTCCTTCATCACGGTCTTCACGTCGTTGAAGTCCAGGTTGATGATGCCGCGCATGGTGATGATTTCGGCAATGCTCTTGGCTGCGATGAGCAGGGTGTCGTTGGCCTTGGCAAAGGCGCTGATGACGGAGAGGTCGGGGTAGATTTCGCCCAGCTTCTCGTTGTTGATGACCAGTAGGGCGTCTACGTGCTTGCTGATTTCCTCCACGCCGTCCAGGGCCTGGTCAATCTTCTTGTCGCCCTCCCAGCGGAAGGGGATGGTGACGATGCCCACGGTGAGGATGTCCATGTCCTTGGCGATGCGGGCAATGGTGGGTGCGGCTCCCGTACCCGTACCTCCGCCCATGCCGGCGGTGATGAACACCATCTTGGTGCCGTCGTCCAGCATGGCTTTCACTTCCTCAATGCTTTCTTCGGTGGCTTCCTTGGCCTTGTTGGGCCGGTTGCCGGCTCCCAGTCCCTCGTGTCCCAACTGGAGCTTCACGGGGACGGGCGACTCTTCGAGGGCCTTGCGGTCGGTGTTGCAGACCACGAAAGCCACGTCGTGTATGCCTTCGCGGTACATGTGGTTCACGGCGTTTCCTCCTCCGCCGCCCACCCCGATGACTTTGATGATTTTCGGTGAGTCTGTCGGGAAATCGAATTGTACTATATCTTCCATAACTGTAAATGTTTTCTGTTGTTGGATGGATGGTTTCGGGCTTCAGTTTCCTGACGGGATGTCCGGCCTGCTTCGTGCAGGGCGGAGGCCCCGTGTGCCGGAAGCCGAAGCCTGCTTGCTGTCTACTTCATGTCTTCGTCCGAGAAGATTTCGTTGGACAGCTTGTTGAAGGTCTTTTCAAACCAGCTGGGTCCGTCTTTCTTCTTTTTCTTTCTGGCTTCTTCCTTCTTCCGCTTTTCTTCTTCCTTCTTCCGTCTTTCCTCTTCCCGTCTCTTCTTTTCTTCCTCTTCACGTTTGCGGCGGTTTTCTTCCTCCTGGGCCTTCAGGGCTTCGTCGTCCTTGAAGATGTCGGCGGGCTGTTGCGGGGTGACGGTCTGTGCGGGCTTGGGTGTTTCCTGCAGGCAGCAGTTTTCGTTTCCGGAGGCCAGCAGGGCCAGCAGCGTATTCTGCATGCCGTCTTTTTTCAGCGCTTCGCTGAGGCCGTGAACGGGTATGTTGACGAAGCGTGCCACTTTCGCTTTCTCGGCCTTGCTTGTTTTGCGGAAGGCTTCTTCCAGGTGTTTCAGGTTGGCGCCGCCTCCTGTGAGCACGATGCCGGACAGCAGCTTGTCTTCGTAGCCCGAAAGCTGTATGAGGTTCCAGACGTTGGCCAGTATCTCTTCGGCGCGGGCTCCTATCACGTTGTTCAGCTCGTTCAGGGCGATGCTGCGGCCTTCTTCGGTCAGGCACGTGGGTGCCGACTCCTGTTCTTCCTCCTCTTCGTAGAGGGCGTCGCCGTATTTCAGCTTCAGGTCTTCGGCCTCCTTCTCTTCCAGTTGCAGGGAGGTGATGTCCTGGGTGATGGTGCTGCCTCCCAGGGGCAGCACGTTGAGGCTGCGCAGGATGTTGTTCTTGTAGATGATGACGGTGGTGGTTTCGGCTCCGAAGTCCACCAGCGCGCATCCGGCCCTGCGTTCGTTTTCGGTGAGCACGGCCTTGGCCAGCGCTTCGGGGGCAATGACCATGTCGGCAATCTCCACCCGTGCCTGCTGGAAGCTCTGTTCGAGGTTCTTCTTGAGCGAGGCGCGGGCGATGATGTTCAGGAAGTGGCCTGTGATGTTTCTGCCGGTCACTCCCACGGGCTCTGTTTGCAGGCTGTTGTCTATCTTGTATTCCTGGGGCGCCACGTCCAGCACGCACATGTCGGCCAGGGGCACTTCGAGGTTCTCGTCGCAGATGGAGTCCACCAGTTCCTGCTTGATGATGCTTTCCTCGTCCAGGGTGCGTTTCACCACGTTCTCCACCGTGCGGAGCGAGCGTCCGCCTATCCCGACGTAGACCTTGGCGATGGAGTTGTCCAGCTGGGCCTCCAGCTTGTTGATGATGGTCTTCAGTGCCACGGCGGTCTTGTCAATGTTGTAGATGGTGCCCTTGTGTATGGCTCCCGCGGCTTCTTCGCGCGCGTAGGCCAGCACCTGTATACTTCCGTCGCTGTTCTTCTTTCCGGCGATGCCGGTTATCTTGGAGGAACCCAGTTCGACGGCGGCTATAAAATCTGTTGTTGCCATATTGTTGTATTTTAGATTTCTGATTTCAGCTTTCTGGATGCCGTTCTCGTCTTCCGTCCGTGGGGGCTGGCAGGGTCGGGCCGGCCTGGCGTCCCGGGGCGGAATGCGGCATCCGTTCTTCATTCTTTTTTGCTTCCTATAATCTGGTTTCCAAATTCAACACTGATGCGTTCGTATTTGTTCCACCCGATGCGGTTCAATCCTTTTTCGTAGAAGAGTTTCATCCGTTCCAGCTTGCTTTCAAAGTTGTCCAGCCTGCCGAGGTAGATGAGGTGGTCGCCCACGCGAGGCACCAGTTCGATGTTCTTCCCGGGCAGTACGTGGATTTGCTCTATTTGTGAAGCCCAGAAGGAATTCCGCTGCAAAAATACACCAAACTTGTAGATTTCCTTCGTGGCAAACGATTTTTCTACATTTCCGGTCACGATGGGCAGGTGGGCCGTGCAGCGGGCGTCGCGCGGCATCACGTTGCCTTTGTTGTCTATGTAGTAGTTCTCGCCGTCGGCGTTCATCACCCGCAGGATGGGGATGCGCTGGTGTACCTCCATGCACAGCTTGCCGCTGGGCGTCTTGTAGCATTCCACGCGGTCTACGAGCGGGTGGCCCGAGAGTACCTGCTCCAGTGTCTCGGTGCGGATGCGGTCCATGGGCTTGCCGATGGGGTTCACGCCTTTCTTCTCCAGCATGCCCACCATTTCCTTCCGGGTGATGAATCCGGCGTAGACGCTGTCCTTGATGACCATTTCCACTTCGTTGCACACCAGGTCGGCGGGCTGCCTGTTGAAGGCGGTGATGGCTGCCACCAGGTAGGCGGCCACCAGCAGGATGACGATTGAGAGTAATATTCGTTTGATCATGACGTTTGCGGTTAATGTCGTTATCAGGGACGGTTGCCGTCCGTCGCCTTGGTTTCCAGCACCTGCTTGATGCGCGGCATGTAGTTGTCCAGGTCGCCCGCACCCAGCACGACCACTACGTCGGTCGGCTTTCCGGCCAGCAGGTTCAGGACGTCTTCCTTGGGGCAGATGCACTTCTCGATGCCCGGGCGCAGGTTGTCGTAGATGAGCCGGCTGGTGACGCCGGGGATGGGCTGCTCGCGCGCGGGATAGATGTCGGTGAGAATGACCTCGTCGGCCAGCGAGAGGCTGTCCGCAAACTCGCGGTAGAAGTCGCGGGTGCGGGTGTAGAGGTGGGGCTGGAAGACGGCGGTAATCTTGCGGTCTTCGTACAGTTCGCGCACGGACTTCAGGCTCTGGGCTATCTCGGCGGGGTGGTGGGCGTAGTCGCTCAGCAGCACGGCCTTGTCGGTCTTCAGCTTGAAGTCGAAGCGGCGGTCTACGCCGCCGAAGCTGGCCATGCCCTGCCTGATTTCTTCGTCGGTGACGCCGCAGAGGTGGGCCAGGGCCATGGCGGCCACGCCGTTGTCGATGTTGATGCTGACGGGCACGCCCAGGCGGACATCGTTGATGCGCGTGTCGGGCGCCACGAAGTCGAGATAAATCTCGCCGCCGCCGATGCGGATGTTTTCGGCGTGGAAGTCGCCTTCGCTGCGCGAATAGGTGTAGGTCTTTACGCCGGGCTGCACGCTGGGCTGCACTTCCAGGCCGGTGTGCAGGATGAGGGCGCCGCCGGGCTGGATGAGCGTGGTGTAGTGGCGGAAGCTCTCCAGATAGGCTTCCTTGGTGCCGTAGATGTCCAGGTGGTCGGGGTCGGTGGCGGTGATGACGCTCATGTAGGGCGACAGCCAGTGGAACGACGAGCGGTCGAACTCGTCGGCCTCGATGACCGTGTAGGGGCTTTCGGCAGAGAGCAGCAGGTTGGTGCCGTAGTTCTTGGAGATGCCGCCCAGGAAGGCGGTGCAGCCCACGTGCGACTGGTGCAGCAGGTGGGCGGTCATGGTGCTGGTAGTGGTCTTGCCGTGTGTGCCTGCCACGCAGAGGCCCTTGCTGCCGCGGGTGATGATGCCCAGCACCTGGGCGCGCTTGTGGATTTCAAAGCCGTGGGCGCGGAAGTAGGCCAGTTCGGCGTGTTCCTGCGGCACGGCGGGGGTGTAGACCACCAGCGTGCTCTCCGGCTGCCTGCAGCATTCGGGTATCAGGCCGGCGTTTTCTTCGTAGTGTATCTGCGCGCCTTCGGCAATGAGCCGCCCGGTCAGTTCGCTGGGGGTGCGGTCGTAGCCGGCCACCACTTTTCCCTTGGAGAGGAAGTAGCGTATCAGGGCGCTCATGCCGATGCCTCCTGCGCCCACGAAATAGACGGATTGGATGGTTTCTATCTTCATGGTTCTTTCTTTGTTCAAGTTCTGTTTCCAGAGCCTCGGAGCGGCGTTTCCGGCCGGCGGATGCAGGCCTTCGGGAGGATGCCTGCCGGGTGTCCGGAGGATGCTTGCATGGTCCGCGTACGGTGCTTGCATGGTCCGTGCTCGGTGCCTGCATGGTCCGGCCACGGTGCCTGCATGGTGCAGGCCGGATGCGGGAACGGTTCCCGGCTCTGGCTTAATTCTTTATTTTCAATTACTACTGGTGCGATAAAATCGCATTAGTTTTAAATATCATCAAATAACGAGAGTTCTTTGACATTTTGGTTTAAAATGATTGATGAGTCTTGCTT
>NZ_CASFWU010000020.1 GCF_949298305.1 uncultured Bacteroides sp.
TACGTTTGCCAAAATGCGGTTCGGAAGCTATTGGTTCGAAACCGGTACACCCACTTTCTTGGTCGAACTGCTGAAGCACAGTCGTTACGACCTGCACCGTCTGACCGAAGAAATGGCTTCTGCCGACTCGTTGGGAGGCATTGATACAATGCACACCAATCCGGTGCCCATTCTGTATCAAAGCGGTTACCTGACTATTAAGGGTTACGACCGTGAGTTCCAAGTTTACTATTTAGGATTCCCCAATAAAGAGGTAGAAGAAGGCTTTACCAAATTCCTGCTCCCTCGTTACGCCTACTTGGAGACGGGCAACCCGTCGTTCGAAATTATGAGTTTCGTCAAGGACGTGCGTCAGGGCGATGCAGATGCTTTCCTCCGACGGCTTCAGAGTTTCTTTGCCGACAGCCCTTACGAACTGGCACGCGACCTGGAGCTGCACTACCAGAATGTGCTTTTCATCGTCTTCAAGCTGCTGGGCTTCTATACGCAAGCCGAATATCACACTGCCAGCGGACGCATCGACATGGTGGTATAAGTACATTTATATCATGGAGTTCAAGCTGGACGGCACCGCCGAAGAAGCGCTACAGCAGATTAACGACAAGCAGTATGCCCTGCCCTTTGCCTCCGACTCACGGAAACTGTTTAAGATAGGCGTGAACTTCAGCAAAGAGAAACGGGGCATAGAGGGTTGGATTGTAGAAGATTAAGAGAGAATATAGAAACCGACTACTGTTCATCGAACTGATCCAACAGTTCCTTGCACCTTTTCACGTGCTTTCTATATTGCAACAAAGTAATCACAATGGCAACAAGGATGGAAACAATGCCCGACACGGTGATAAGCTGCACAGCGGCAGCGTTGTCCGCCCGGTCATACAGCCGCATGAATATATAGGTGAGCATGGCGGTCAGGGGAACTATGCTGGCCACGAGCGACCCCGTATAGAATTTGCGATAACCGGTAATCTTTTCTGTAACCGTCCGCACATCGTCGTCCAGCAGATGGTTCATGCCCAGCTTGCGGCTGACCCACAGGCTGACACCCAAGTCGGCCAACGCCCACAACGACACCAATATGCCAAACAGAATGGGCCAGTCAATGCTGATGCAACATACGATAATCATAGGCACCGTCACGACATCACCCAGCATCCGGTCTCTGATTTCCCTGCTGACGGCCATCGCGGGCCGTTTCCTCAGGGATTTGAAGAACTTTTCGTTCAGCGTCTCCTGCTTTTCCAGCCCTTCCTTAAACATGTTATACTGCGATTTCAGTGTCTGAAGTTCTTTTTCGATATTGATTTCCATACGATTCGTTTGTTAAATGTGAGACATTTTTTTGAGTTGTTCCTTGATGCGGACCAGCTTGAACGAGACATTCTTGACAGAAATACCCAGGATAGCGCCGATTTCATCGTAGCTCAGGCCTTCGAGCCACAACAGAACGACGCTTCTGTCCACCAGTCCCAACGCGTTGATCCGCTTATAAAGCTGCTTTATCTGCAAATTCTTTTCAAGGCTGTTTCCATCCATATGGAAACTTTTGCCGAGGTTCAGCCGTTCGCGCTGCCTTTTCTGCCGGTTGCTGAAGTTGATGCAATAGTTCAGGCTGACGCGATAAATCCATGTCCTGATGTCGCTTTTCCCCTCGAAACTGTCAAAGCCTTGCCACAACCGGACGAGGATGTCCTGATACAGGTCGTTCACCTCGTCCGCATTGTCCGAAAACATATAGCAGACGGTATAGATGGTCCGCTCATGTTCCTTAATGATATTTGTGAATTGTTGTTCTTTCGTATTCATTTCACTTTCTGCTTTTACCTGTTAGACCACTGACAACTCCAAAAACTATAGGCCGGCAACAACTTTTTTTCCGACTTTCTTCCTGCTGTTCACCACGCCCCCGTCTTCGGTCAGGAAAACACAACCTGTGTATTTCCACCCTCAGTGAATGGGGAGTGAAACTTCACGTTTCACCGTATCTCACTGTATACCAGGCAGAAATATCACAATTGAAAGCGTGAAACCAAAAGCGGGAAGAATGATTTCAAACAGCAGACTATCACGCCGCCCACCGTGGTTTCACCGTCTGTAAAGTACCACTTTACGTCCGCCAAGTAGCACTTTACGCACGCCAACATTTACTTTAGCCTACGTGAAGACAATGAACAACCCCACGGGTTATTGCAAGCAATCACTCTGCTTCTCACAAGCATTGCTGTCGGACGGTGCTTGCACGGCTCGCGAGCCGTGCAAGCATGGCTGAAAGGCAATATCGGCATATACGAAACTTGCTGGTGTCATAATATAGTCAGAAGAAGGCACCGCCCGTCTTTGGCAAAATGAAGATTGAAAAACAGGAACCACCACCACCGGCATTACTTCTTGCCCGCCAGATAGACCCCCAGCAAGACACACGTGGCACCCATCAGGGCAAAAGGAGTGAGAGGTTCGTCCAAAAAGAACAGAGCGCCCATAGAGGTGAAGATGGGATTGAGGTAAATGTAGTTGGAGGCAAGTACCGTGCCCAAACGTTTCAGGATAATATTCCACACCACAAAGCAGACCAGGGAAGCCAGCACACTGAGAAACAGCAGATTCATCCAGACAGCAGGCTGGGCAAACGAGGACAGCGGAAACTGCCAAGGCCGCAGAAGAAACGCAGGAAGTATGGTGAGCAGGCCGTAGAAGAAAACCTTGCGGGTAATGAAGACCGAAGAATAGCGGTCGGCAACCTGTTTCATAATCAAGCTATAAAATGCCCAACACAACGCGGCCGAAAGCGAAAGCAGGTCGCCCAATGGAGAGAGCTTCAGCACAAAATTGCCGTTGAAGATGACCAGTCCTACCCCCAGCAGAGCCAGCAACGAGCCGGCTGTCAGCTTCCAAGTGGCCTTTTCGCTGCGGAAGAACAGCCTGTAGAGCAGCAGCGTGAGCAACGGCGTGCTGCACACGATGAAGGCCACGTTGGTGGTGAGCGTCACCTCGAGCGCCGTATTTTCGGTGAGGAAATAGAGCGAGCCGCCCGTCACACCCGCCAGCAGCATCCAACCTTCGTCGCGCCACGTATTGCAGAGCAGTTTGCGGGGCGATATGAACCAAATGCCAATGTAGGCAATGAGGAAACGGAGCAGAAAAATCTCCTGCGGAGTCAGTCCGCTCTCTATCAGCACACGGGTGGAGATGAACGTCAGCCCCCAGATGCCCACCACCACAACGGCTGTCAGATGCCAGATATAGTTATTCTTAGTTTCCATAATCCACCGGTTTCTCCCCTACACAGCCCCGACTTTCATTTGCGTTGCTTTTCGGCCTCGTAGGCCTCCATTTCGGCACGGCTACGGCTCGATGTCACCAGCCAGACACCGCCGAATATCATCAGCACCGAAAGCACTTTGGTCAGGTTGAAACTGTCCATACCCCAGCAGATGGCCACAATGGTAGCCACCAGCGGCTGAATGTAGTTATACATGCCGGCCACGGTGGGACGCAGGTTCTTCTGGCCGACAATAATCAGGATGTAACTGAGGAACGTGGCTCCTACCACTACAAAAAGGATGGAAGCAATACGGGCTCCGTCCAACGCCAGCCAGTCGGTGGCCAGCAGACTGCTGTACGAGAAAGGCAACAGGCAGATGAAAGCGTAGGTAAACATCCACTTCATCACCGTGACGGCCGAGTATTTGGCTACGAAATTCTTGAACAATACAAAGTAGAAAGCATAGCTGCACTGAGCCAAAAGCACAAACACATCGCCCAAAATGGGATTATCGCCCTTTACCGCCGTACCCGAAGTCTGCGAACTGCCCAAAATGAGCAGCAACGCACCCGAAGCCCCCACGGCGATACCCAGTATCTTCTTGCCCGTAATGGGCTCTTTCAGGAAAATGGCGGCCAGAATCATGGCTATCAGCGGCATGCTGGTCGTAATGATGGACGCGTCTACGGGTGAAGTCAGCCCCACGCCGAAAATGTAGCTTCCCTGATTGAACACAATGGCCAGCAGCGAAGCCGCGAAAAGCTTCATCAGGTCCTTGTGACCTACGTGTTCGGGTTTCTGGAAAAACGAAAAAATCCAAAACAGAATCATTGCGCCGAATACGCGCAAATCTGTCATCACCAGGGAGCTTACCGCCCCTCCTATCATCACAAACTTGGCCAGCGGAGCCATCAGTCCCCACATGCTGTTGGCGGCCAGCATCGCCACGTGACCTTTCACTTTAGCTGCATCCATAAAAATTCTTCCTTTATCGGCCGCAAAATTACAAGAAAAAGTAAGTAAGGTATTCTCCGAATCCAATGTTTTTATGTCTTTTGATAACCGAATCTGAAAATAAACCTGTAAATTTGCAACGGTTTATTAACATACATATAAACCGAAACAAGCAGTTAAGAAACAGATATAAACAACGTTTTCAACAAATTATTAATAACTATCAGTATGGAATACAATTTCAGGGAGATTGAAAAGAAATGGCAGAAACGATGGGTGGACAACAAAACCTATCAAGTAACGGAAGACGATACGAAACAGAAATTCTATGTACTGAACATGTTCCCCTACCCCAGCGGTGCCGGTCTGCACGTGGGTCATCCATTGGGCTACATCGCTTCGGACATCTACGCCCGCTACAAACGCCTGCAAGGTTTCAACGTACTGAATCCCATGGGATATGATGCCTACGGACTCCCTGCCGAACAGTATGCCATACAGACCGGACAACACCCGGCCATCACTACCGAAGCCAACATCAACCGCTATCGCGAACAGCTGGACAAGATAGGCTTCTCGTTCGACTGGAGCCGCGAGATACGCACCTGTGCCCCCGAATACTACCACTGGACACAATGGGCCTTCCAACAGATGTTCCAGAGCTACTACGACAATGCACTGCAAAAAGCGCAACCCATCAGTGCTTTGATAAAGTCTTTCGAGACAAAAGGCACCGAAGGACTGGACGTGGCCTGCAGCGAAGAACTGAACTTCACCGCCGACGAATGGAAGGCCATGAGCGAAAAGCAACAGCAGGAAACGCTGATGAACTACCGCATCGCCTACCTGGGCGAAACGATGGTGAACTGGTGTCCGCAACTGGGCACCGTGCTGGCCAATGACGAAGTGGTGGACGGCGTATCGGAGCGCGGCGGCTATCCCGTGGTGCAGAAGAAGATGCGCCAGTGGTGCCTGCGCGTGTCGGCCTACGCACAGCGTCTGCTCGACGGACTGGAAACCATCGACTGGACCGACTCATTGAAAGAGACCCAACGCAACTGGATAGGACGCTCAGAAGGCGCCGAAGTGCAGTTCAAGGTGAAGGACAGCGACATGGAGTTCACCATCTTCACCACCCGTGCCGACACAATGTTCGGCGTCACCTTCATGGTGCTGGCTCCCGAAAGCGAACTGGTTCCCCAACTGACCACCGAAGCCCAGAAGGCCGAAGTGGAAGCCTATCTGGACCGCACCAAGAAGCGTACCGAACGCGAACGCATCAGCGACCGCAGCGTGAGCGGTGTCTTCTCGGGTTCGTATGCCATCAACCCCTTCACGGGCGAGGCAGTGCCCATCTGGATCAGCGACTACGTGCTGGCCGGATACGGTACGGGCGCCATCATGGCCGTACCTGCACACGACTCGCGCGACTACGCCTTTGCCAAGCACTTCGGTCTGGAAATCCGTCCGCTGGTTGAAGGTTGCGACGTAAGCGAAGAGAGCTTCGATGCCAAAGAAGGCATTGTCTGCAACTCTCCGAGAATAGTTGACAAGGCAACAAGTGAACAAGGCAACGAGGCTGGTCAACCTGTCAACTCGTCAACTTGTCAACTGAACCTGAACGGACTCACCATCAAGGAAGCCATCGCCGCCACCAAGAAATACGTCAAGGAACACCACCTGGGCCGCGTCAAGGTGAACTACCGCCTGCGCGACGCCATCTTCAGCCGCCAGCGCTACTGGGGCGAGCCGTTCCCCGTTTACTACAAGGACAACATGCCCTACATGATTCCCGAAAGCTGCCTGCCGCTGGAATTGCCCGAAGTGGCCAAGTTCCTGCCCACCGAGACGGGCGAGCCGCCGTTGGGCCACGCTACAAAGTGGGCTTGGGACACGGTGAACAACTGCGTAGTTGAAAACAGCAAGATTGACAACCAGACCGTCTTCCCCCTCGAACTGAACACCATGCCGGGCTTTGCAGGCTCCAGCGCCTACTACCTGCGCTACATGGATCCGCGCAACCACACGGCACTGGTAGACAAGAAAGTTGATGAATACTGGCGCAATGTAGACCTTTACGTAGGCGGTACGGAACACGCCACCGGCCACCTTATCTACTCACGCTTCTGGAACAAGTTCCTGCACGACCTGGGCATCTCTGTTGTCGAAGAACCCTTCCAGAAACTGGTGAACCAGGGTATGATTCAAGGACGGAGCAACTTCGTATATCGCATCAAGGATACCAATACCTTTGTATCGCTGGGCCTGAAAGACCAGTACGACACTACCCCACTCCACGTGGACGTAAACATCGTGTCGAACGACGTGCTCGATGTAGAAGCCTTCAAGGCATGGCGTCCGGAATACAACACTGCCGAATTCATTCTGGAAGACGGCAAATACATCTGCGGCTGGGCGGTGGAAAAGATGTCGAAGTCGATGTTCAACGTCGTAAATCCCGACATGATTGTCGAGAAATACGGAGCCGACACCCTGCGCATGTACGAAATGTTCCTCGGCCCGGTAGAGCAGTCCAAACCGTGGGATACAAACGGTATAGACGGCGTTCACCGCTTCCTCAAGAAGTTCTGGGCACTGTTCTACGACCGTGCAGGCAACTATCAGGTAACGGACGAACCGGCCACCAAAGACGAACTGAAGTCCCTGCACAAGCTCATCAAGAAAGTGACGGGCGACATCGAGACTTTCTCTTACAACACCAGCATCAGCGCCTTCATGATTTGTGTCAACGAACTGGCTTCGCTGAAATGCAACAAGAAGGAAATCCTGAACCAGCTGATTATCGTACTTGCACCTTTCGCTCCCCACGTGTGCGCAGAACTGTGGGAAACACTGGGCAACGAAGGTTCGGTTTGCGACGCCCACTGGCCTGCCTACAACGAAGAGTATCTGGTGGAAAACACCGTGAACTATACCATCTCCTTCAACGGCAAAGCCCGCTTCAACATGGAGTTCCCCGCCGATGCCACTTCGGAAGCCATCCAGGCCGAAGTACTGGCCGATGAACGTTCGGCCAAGTGGATGGAAGGCAAGTCCGTAGTGAAAGTCATTGTGGTGCCGAAGAAGATTGTGAACGTTGTAGTGAAATAATTCTGTCAGCTATGCATATCAGTAAACCAGACAAACCTACATTGATGAGGGAACTGAAAGACTATGTCATGATTACTCTCGGACTCATCAGTTATTCTCTGGCATGGGCGGCCTTCCTGCTGCCCTACCAGATTACAACCGGAGGAACAACAGGTATCGGAGCCATCATTTATTATGCAACGGGGTTTCCCATCCAATACTCCTACTTCCTCATCAATGCCGTACTGATGACCTTTGCCATCAAAATATTAGGCCCCAAGTTCAGCATCAAGACCACATACGCCATCGTTATGCTGACTATACTCCTGGAATTCTTCCAATGGCTGGTCAAGAACCCTGACGGCACTTTCCCGCAGATACTTGGACCGGGACAGGATTTCATGGCTTGCCTCATCGGCGCCTCCATGTGCGGCATCGGTTTGGGAGTGGTGTTCAACTGCAACGGAAGCACGGGAGGTACGGACATCATTGCCGCCATCATCAACAAGTATCACGACATCACGCTGGGCCGCATGATTATGGCTTGCGACGTGGTCATCATCAGTTCCTGCTACTTTATCTTCCACGACTGGCGCCGCGTGATATTCGGCTTTGTGACCCTGTTCATCATCGGGCTTGTGCTGGACTACATCGTCAACAGTGCCCGACAGTCGGTCCAGTTCCTTATCTTTTCCAAGGAGTATGAGAAGATTGCCGACCGCATCACCAAAGAGACCCACCGCGGCGTGACCGTGCTGGACGGCACAGGCTGGTACAGCAAAGGAGAAGTGAAAGTGCTGGTCGTGCTGGCCTACAAGCGGCAGTCTGTCGAAATCTTCCGTCTGGTGAAAGATACCGACCCCAACGCCTTCATCTCCCAAAGTTCGGTCATCGGCGTCTATGGCGAAGGATTTGACAAGTTGAAAGGAAAGTAATTCCGAATAGAAAAGTTGACATTATTGAATGATTAAGTTATGAGAAAGAAGTTTGTTTTTGCTACCAACAATGCCCACAAGCTGGAAGAGGTCTCCGCCATTCTGGGAGATAAGATAGAGCTTCTCAGCATGAAGGACATTGGATGCCAGGCAGACATTCCCGAAACGGCCGACACACTGGAAGGAAACGCCCTGCTGAAGGCACGATATATCTATGAACATTACCACACCGACTGCTTTGCCGACGATACCGGCCTGGAAGTGGAAGCTCTGAACGGAGCGCCGGGCGTCTATTCGGCCCGCTACGCAGGCGACGCCCACAACTCCGAAGCCAACATGCGAAAGCTGCTTCAGGAACTGGAAGGCGTGGAAAACCGCAAAGCCCGTTTCCGCACCGTGTTCGCCCTCATCGCAGACGGCAAGGAACACTTGTTTGAAGGCATCGTGAAAGGGGAAATCGTAAAAGTCAGAAAAGGAACTTCAGGCTTCGGCTACGACCCCATCTTTGTGCCCGAAGGCTATACACAGACGTTTGCCGAAATGGGAAACGAACTGAAAAACAAAATCAGCCACCGTGCAGTGGCTACCCAAAAACTCTGCAAATTCTTAAAATAGTTACGAGCTACAAGCTACGAGCTACAAGAAAAGCTACGAGCTACAAGCTACGAGTGACAGGAGCCTTACTGACAGGCTGCCATCCTCGTAACTTGTAGCTCGTTAACTTATACACAAACCCGTAGCTCTCTCGTAGCTCGTAGCTCGTCACTCGTAGCTAATTACAGTCCCAGCCTGGCCGAAATCTCCAGCATGCGCTGGATGGGTTTAACGGCCTTCTTGGCAATCTCCGCATCCACCACAATCTCGGGCGATTCGTTCTTCAGACACTCATAGAGCTTCTCCAGCGTATTGAGGCGCATGAAGTTGCACTCGTTGCAGGCACAGGTGCTGTCGGCCGGCGGAGCGGGAATGAAGGTGGTCTGCGGACACTTCTTGCGCATTTCGTGCAGGATGCCCGACTCGGTGGCCACGATATACTCCTTTTCGGGATGGGCCACGGCATACTTCAGCAGCGCGGCCGTGGAGCCTACCACGTCGGCCAGCTTCAGCACCGTATTCTTGCACTCGGGATGGGCCAGCACCACCGCTCCGGGATGGGCCTTCTTCAGTTCCACAATCTTTTCCACCGAGAACTGCTCGTGTACGTGGCAGGCACCGTCCCACAACAACATGTTGCGGCCTGTGACGGAGTTGATGTAGTTGCCCAGGTTGCGGTCGGGGCCGAAGATAATTTTCTCTTCCTTGGGAAAGCTCTCCACAATCTGCCGCGCGTTGGTCGAGGTCACCACCACGTCGGTCACCGCCTTCACGGCAGCCGTGGTGTTCACGTAAGAAATCACCGTATGGCCGGGATGTTCGGCCACGAACCTGCTGAACGCATCGGCCGGACAGCTGTCTGCCAGCGAGCAGCCGGCGGCCATGTCGGGCACCAGCACCTTCTTGTCGGGGCAGAGCACTTTGGCCGTTTCGCCCATGAAGTGTACACCGCACATCACGATGATGTCCGCCTGCGTCTTGGCCGCCCATTGTGCCAGCGCCAGGCTGTCGCCCACGTAGTCGGCAATGTCCTGTATCTCCCCCTCCTGGTAGTAGTGGGCCAGGATGACGGCGTTCTTTTCTTTCTTGAGTTGCTCGATGGCTGTTATCAGATGATTCATAACTATAATTTTTAATTTCTCTTCTTTCTTAAAAAATCCCTTGATGCTGATGATTGGCTGTTAATAGTGTGGACAAATAAACGGCCTTTTTCTTGCACAAGAAGTTATGAGTGCAAAGGCTGTCTTTATGCTACCGGTTATCAACTTCCGCCTATGGAGGCTAATCTTTGAAAATAAGCATTGTGTCCGCCAGCTGCCAGCTTTCTTCAACATTCTGTTGATAATCTGCAAAGTTAATAACTTTAGAACGATAAACAGGCGTATCGGTGCTGAAAAATGTGTTTAAACACGCTTTGAAAATATCTCTTAACTTTTTTGCAATGTTCGTGTTCCTTTTCCCTAATCATTGCATTGAATCCTGCAAGTCTGTTTCTTGAAAATCTTTCAGGGGGGTATTGACAGGTTTTCCACGCTTATTAACCGTGTTGTGAACGGAAAGAAGTATCTTTGCCGGACCAATGACGGATAAATTAGAAAAGAAGGAATATGGAACATCGCAAGCTGAAGATAACCGAGTTGAACCGCATCAGTGCGGAGGAGTTTAAGGAAGCCGAAAAGCTGCCTCTGGCGGTGGTTTTGGACAATGTGCGCAGCCTGCACAACATTGGTTCCGTGTTCCGTACGTCGGACGCCTTCCGTGTGGAGTGCATCTACCTGTGCGGCATTACCGCTACCCCGCCCCACCCCGAAATGCACAAGACGGCTTTGGGAGCCGAATTCACCGTAGACTGGAAGTATGTTGATAACGCTGTTGAAGCGGTTGATAACCTCAGGCGCGAGGGATATACGGTCTACTCCGTGGAGCAGGCCGAAGGGAGCACCATGCTGGAGGAGCTGGTGCTGGAGCAGGGAAAGAAATATGCCGTGGTGCTGGGCAACGAGGTGAAGGGCGTGCAGCAGGAGGTGATAGACCACTCGGACGGCTGCATCGAAATTCCCCAATACGGCACCAAACACTCGCTCAACGTGTCGGTGACGGCGGGCATCGTCATTTGGGACCTGTTCAAGAAACTTCGTTTCTGATTATAAACCATTGTTTTAACAAGCGCGGAGCCATGTTTTGAAACGTCGGAAACATGGATTTCCGGACAGTAATGAACAGGGCATGGTTAATTGTTCCGGATGCCTTGTTCAAAGAGGATGTTCATATCCTGTTTGGACAATGCCTGCATGGTCCGCGCACGATGCTTGCATGGTCCGCGCACGATGCTTGCACGGTCCGCGCACGATGCTTGCATGGTCTGCGCACTGATTTTCAAGGGTCAACGACGGACGGGCAGCATGGTCCGGAAACTTTGTGAAGAGGCATTCCGGCAGATGTATGCAGGCGGGCGTCTGTTTGAATAAACAGTCTGTTCATATCGTTATGAACAATGCCATTCCGCTGGAACACAATGTCCTATTCGTTTCTTTTCATCGCTGTTCACACAGCTTTCAACGTGTTATCAACGGTTTTTCAATGTCTTTTGCAGACTCAGGATGCCTTTTTGAGAACAGATGGATAATATTCTTTGTTATACTGTCTGTGTGTATTTATCTTTTTCGTATATTTGTTGCATATATATAGTGCTTGAGTTTTGTTGCCTTCGCAACTGGCAGAGGCTGAAGTAAATAACCGGGAGGTGTGCACTCCGTCATAAAATGAGTTATAGAATTTAAAATAGAACGGCAAATATGAGAAAGACAATCTGTGGTTGGTTCAATATCTTTTTGGGCTGCACCATTATGGCAGCGGGTTTTGTGTATTTCATCAATCCCTATAACCTGGTTCCCGGCGGGGTATATGGGGCAAGCATCGTGCTTCACAACCTGTTTCCTTTTATCCAGGTAGGTACATTCGGTTATATGTTTGACATCCCCCTGCTCATTCTTTCCGTCTTCCTGCTGGGCGCCAAGCTGGGTGCCCGCACCATTGTGGCGGCTCTGTTCACTCCGCTGGCCATGAACGGCCTTTCCCTCATTTCCTATCCCTCGAAGGAGGCGCTCCATGCGCTCGACCCCGCACAGCTCTTGGGCGGTTGCATGAACATGACGGACCATCTGATGCTGACTTCGGTCATCGGTGCGGCCATTATCGGCATCGGGTGCGGCATTGTGGTGCGCAACCAGGCCACTACGGGCGGCACGGACATTGTGGGCATGATTTTGCAGAAGTATTGCAACCTGCGTTTCTCCAGGGCCATTCTGCTGGTGGACGGCATTGTAGTGCTGTTCGGATTGCTGGTGATTGGTTTCGGCATCGGCAACCCTGACGACGGCACCCAGCCTTCGTGGCATCTGTCCCTCTATTCGCTCATTGCCATCTTCGTCTCGTCGCGGGTGGTGGCCTACGTCATCAACGGCGAAAAGAACGACAAGCTTCTGTTCGTTATCAGTGACAACAACATGACCGACTTGCACAATTACATTCTCAAAGATTTGGACCGTACGGCCACCCGCATCAAGAGCAGCGGTCTGTACACGGGTACCGACAAGGAAATGCTTTTCCTGGTGGTCAGCTACAAGGAAGTGGCGGGCATCAAGCACAAGATAAAGGAAGTGGATCCGCGTGCCTTTGTGGTTGTGACCGATGCTTACGACACGTTTGGCGAAGGGTGGAAACAATTGCCGTCGGCAGGTGAGCTGCATCCGGAGTGAGAGAGCTACGAGTGACGAGCTACAAGCTACAAGCTACGAGTGACAGGCGCCTTACTGACAGGCTGCCATCCTCGTAACTTGTAGCTCGTAACTTTTATACTAACTCGTAGCTCGTAACTTGTAGCTTGTAGCTCATAGCTTGTAACTCTCTCACAATTGTCCGCTTTCTACCATCAGTATCACCCTTTCTGTCAGTGCGTCGTCGCCCGTAGGGTCGTATTCCTTTTTCAAACTGGCGCCGAACAGCGAGGCGAAAGCCTGGTAGAAGCCCGCACGGAAGGAGCCGAGAAAGGCTTTTACGAGTTCGTAGCCCGTGGAGTGTGTCTGTCGGTCTACCAGTTTTATCAATAGTTTTCCTTGTGCAAAGGTTAGTTTCTTCATGCGCGGCGTGTACTGCTCTTTCAGGCTTTTCTCCACGGCTTTCATGTGTTTCTGCCTCTCCTTTTCGGTGGGCAGGGTCATCATGTACTCGTAGGTCTCGATGATGGCACGGTTCACCTCGTTGGCTATGGGCAGCACCTTCTTCACGTCGCGTATCAGTTTGTAGTATTTGGTCATCTCGCGCTTGTTCTTGAACTTCAGCGGCTTGAAGATGTAGACGGTGGGCAGTTTCACGTAGGGGATGGTGTCTCCCTCGTAAACGGTCATAGGAGTCAGATACACCTTTCCTGGCTGACTGGTTCGCTGTTGGGCATAGCTGGCGGAGATGCCGGTTATCAACAGGAAGAGGGTTAATATGACGAGTTTTCTGTTCACATTGCAAAAGTACATCATTCTTGGAAATCTTATTTTAATACTTTTCTTTTTCCTTGCATTGTTAACTTATTTAAGGTAACTTCGGCGGATTGTAAACAAAAATAAATAGATGGCTGCATTTCCAAGACACATGAGGATAGTAAGTTGTCTGTTTGTCTGTCTGTTTGCTGCCGTCGTACAGGCTCAGACGCCCGACCTGATGCTTTGGGAGGAAAACCTGGAGCAACTGGCCGTTGAGGCAGGGAGTACCGACTGGGAAGACGAGCTGGAGGAACTTTCGCACAGGCTGACCGAGAAGCTGAACCTGAATACGGCCACCAGAGAACAGCTGGAGCAGTTTCCGTTCCTCACTGACATTCAGGTGGAGAATATCCTGGCCTATGTCTACATCCACGGGCAGATGCAGAGCGTCTACGAGTTGCAGCTGGTGGAAGAGATGGACAGGCGCACGCAGGAGTTGCTGTTGCCTTTTGTCTGTGTGCAGGCGGTGGAGGAGAGTAGGGGGTATCCTTCCCTGAAGACCCTGCTGAAGCGCGGCAAGCACGAGGTGACAACCCGCCTGGACGTGCCTTTCTATACCCGCAAGGGCTATGAGAAGAACTATCTCGGGCCGCCGTTCTACCATTCGCTGCGCTACGGCTTCCGCTACGGCGACTACCTTCAGGCAGGCATTACGGGCGAGAAGGATGCGGGCGAACCCTTCTTTGCCCTGCACGACCGCTGGGGATACGACCATTACTCCATCTATCTGCTGATGAAGAACTGGGGGCGGTTGCAGACTTTGGCCGTGGGCAACTACAAGGCCAGTTTCGGGCAGGGGCTGGTGCTGGGCAACGGTTTCGGTCTGGGAAAGACTTTCTCCTTGTCCACTTCGGAGTATCGTGCGGAAGGGTTCCGCAAGCACAGTTCGTCCGATGAGTACAACTATTTCAGCGGAGTGGGGGCTACCGTCCGTCTGTCCGCCCGCTGGCTGGCTTCGGCCTTCTATTCGCATCGCCGCCTGGACGGCGTGGTGAAGGAGGGCGAAATCACTTCCATCGACAAGGCAGGCCTGCACCGCACGGAGAACGAGGCGGCCAAGATAGGCGCCTTTGCGATGCAGGTGGCCGGTGGGAATGTCGCTTACGAAGGCAGTCATTGGAAGGTGGGCGCAACGGGAGTCTATTATTTCTTTGACCGCCCGTACGAACCCGCTTTGCGTGAATATGCCCGCTACAACCTGCGCGGCAACCGTTTCTACAACGTCGGCATCGACTACAAATACCGTCGGGGACGGTTCTCGTGGACGGGCGAGGCGGCCAAGGGCAAGCGGGGATATGCTTTCCTCAACCAGTGGAAGTATCAGTTCGGCAGTGACTACAGGCTGATGTTGCTGCACCGTTACTATTCGCACGATTACTGGGCTTTCTTTGCCCATTCCTTCGGCGAGAGCAGCACTCCGCAAAACGAAAACGGCTGGTACCTGGCGGCCGAAGCGGCTCCGATAGCCCGCTGGCGTTTCTTCGCGTCGGCAGATTTGTTCTCCTTTCCCTGGTGGAAGTACCGCATCAGCAAGCCCTCTCAGGGAGTGGACGTCATGTTTCAGAGTACTTACACGCCATCCCGTCGCTGCTCCATGTATCTGAACTACCGCTACAAGCGGAAAGAGCGCGACGTGACCGGCACGGGCGGCGAAGTGACCCTTCCTGTCTACCACCACAAGTTGCGCTACCGTTTTTCTTATGCTCCCGCTCCTTTCACGCTCCGCACTACGGTAGACTACAATCATTTCCGCCAGCAGGATGGGGGAGGCTATCGGTTTGAGCGGCGGCAAGGCTGGCTCTTTACGCAGATGTGCTCCTACGCCTCTGCTGCCTTTCCGCTTTCGGTTTCGTTGCAGGGCAGCTATTTCCATACCGACGACTACGACTCGCGCGTCTATGCCTACGAGAAAGGCTTGCTCTATACCTTTTACACGCCTTCATTCTATGGCCGCGGCTTCCGTTTCTCGGCCCACGTGCGCTATGACTTCCGCAACTGGCTGATGCTGATAGCCAAGTTCGGGCAGACTGTCTACCAGGACAGGGACGAGATAGGTTCGGGCAACGACCTGATAAGCGGAAACAGGAAAGCCGACCTGCAGTTGCAGCTCCGCCTGAAATTCTGATGCGGTTTCCTTTTCAGCGGAAATCGGTCACATAAGCGACGAAACTTGCTCAACTGTGATAAAAAGGTTATATTTGTATGCCTTTATGCCAATAGGCTCAAATATCATTAAAATAAAGATAGCGATGACAGTCATTTATCCTTCTCCCATTTTCGGTCCTGTACATTCCCGCCGTTTGGGAGTATCTTTGGGAATCAATCTCATGCCGGCCGACGGCAAGTTGTGTACGTTCGACTGCATCTATTGCGAATGCGGATTTAATGCGGACTTTCGTCCCAAACTTCCCCGTCCCACTCGCGAGGAAGTGCGCCAGGCACTCGAAGCCCGCTTGCAGGACATGCAGGCCAACGGTCCTGCCCCCGATGTGCTCACCTTTGCCGGCAACGGCGAACCGACGGCCCATCCGCACTTTCCCGAAATCATAGACGATACGCTGGCTCTGCGCGACCGCTATTTTCCCACGGCCAAAGTCAGCGTGCTGAGCAACTCCACCTTCATCCACAAGCCGGCCGTCTTCGATGCGTTGAACCGCATAGACAACAACATCCTGAAGCTGGACACGGTGGACGAGGACTATATCCGTGAACTTGACCGACCCACAGGCAAGTATTCCGTTGCCGCCATCATCGAGGGCATGAAAGCCTTCAAAGGCCGTTGCATCATCCAGACCATGTTCCTCAAAGGCGGCTACAAGGGCAAAGACATGGACAACACTTCGGACAAGTACGTCCTTCCCTGGCTGGAGAAAGTGAAAGAAATAGCTCCCCGCCAAGTGATGATTTACACCATCGACCGCGAACCCCCCGACCACGACCTGACCAAAGCCACGCACGAGGAACTGGACCGCATAGCTGCATTGGTGAAAGATGCGGGGATTGAGGTGAGTGTGTCGTATTGAATGAATCCTAAAATCCACAAACTATATAATTTGTGGATTTTAGGTATAAAGAGGAATACAAATTACTTGATAAATGAAGTAAGCAGGCCGTTTTCAAAGAATAAGTAAGTATAGGCGTCGTACATCCATTCCTCTTTTCCGTCGGACTTCTGTACTGATGCAGGTTTGCCCATAGAAAGCAGACATTCGGCTGCAGTCATTCCTTTAACTACTTCCTTATTCTTGATTTCCGTCCAATGGGTAACAACAGGAGGATTAGTGGAAGCTATATATTCCAGCATTTGTTTTGAATATGTTTCGTACAATGCGGCAAATTCATTCAAGTTTTCCTTATGCTTCTCTTTCTTTTCCGGTTGAAGCTTCTCGAACGGTAACCGACGAACCAGTTTAATTGGTGCAACCTGTGTTTCACAGCTTATATCGGAAGCCAGAATGGTAATGATATTATCTGCCACTTTAACAGAGAACAAACTGTTGTAACAAGAACCGGAAGATTCGCCTTTTTGCATCAATTCTATAGTGAACTGCTGTTTATCATAATCCACTTCGAAAGCCATTTTTTCCTTTTCTTCTTCCTCCAAGCCCTCAAATTCACGGTTCTCAATAACCCATAGCAAAGCGTTCAGGAAAATTCCTTCGGAAGTTGACGGTTGCTCCAGTGTATAGAACTTGGATATCACAACTTTATCTTTTACTACCGTATAAGGAGAAGGTACGTTCTGTGAACTTGCAAACGGACCATGTCCCAATAAAATACTAAAAAACAGCAATAATTTTATTTGCTTCCAATTCATCTGTCAATCATTTTATCAATTGATTTTACGATAAGATTCTTTGGTATAATATTCGTATACGTCTCCGTCTTCAGTATATTTTTCATATTCTTCATAAGCGAAGTGGGAATCTGTCAATTCCACAATAGTTACTGCATATTCTTCATCACCGAAATACAGCCGTAACTTGTTGCCCGAATACTGCCATGTTCCCTCATCATCCATCTGCCAAGAACTTCCAGAATTATAATAAGTAGAGAAAGAACCGTCTGCATTAAATGTCAGGCGATAATCGTCATCATCATCTTCATGTTCTTCTATGATTTCTCCATTTAACTTTACCCAATCCTGATAAGCATAAACTTCCCAAGTACCTATTAAATCGGCAGAACTTCCTACCTCGTCATCATCAGAACAACCACAAAAGCAGAATATAGCTATAATCAGACATCCGCATGTCCACAACCAATTATTTCTTTTCATATATTTTTGTTTAAATAAAGCATTAAAAATACCGTAAGTAGAATAAAAATCACTACTTACGGTATTTATATTATAGAAAAAATTAGAATGCGTAACCCAAAGAGATCATCCAGTTATTTTCCTTGCCGCCATCAAATTGATCAATAAGGCCTTTCTGATAAGTAATATTAAAGTTCAGGCTTTGATACCATACGCCTACGCCAAACTGTATACCAGCACCCAAACGGTCATAATCAAGGTCACCGAGACTTATACTTTCTTCTTCACCTTCATAACTTTCCTTGTAGTTACCAAAAACATCATAGTTGATAAAGCCACCAATACGGCCATCTACAGCAATGTCATCAGTGATATTATACTTATAGCCAAAATTCAAGGGTATTTCCAGTTTGTTAGCATTCAATGACATTTCATAACCTTCTTCGCTATATTTGTAGCCCTTTGTAGCTAATTGAAGTCCCATACCCCAGAATACACCGCTACCACCGATGGGACGGTCAAAAGCAAGACCTACTACATAACCGGTTTTGTTACCTATTTCATCCCAACCGTCACCGCTTACTCCGGCAATATCCAAACCGGCTTTTACATACCATAAAGTTTTAGCTTTTTCTTTTTTGTAAGTTGAGCTGGTTACCAACTGTGCGCTCATTGTGGAACAAACCATTGCTACTGCCACAAATAATAAAAACTTTTTCATCGCTAATAAAATTAAATGGTTAATATTCAATACTCTGATTGTTTATAAATTGACTGATAAAAATACGTATCCGATTATTTCTCGGTATCTGAATTTTTAGCTTTGTTATCACCCAAAGATTGGAAAGGATTTACGAAACGAATCTTGGTGCCGTAAACATCTTGAATCCACTTGTAGTCTTCTTCTTTCGTTGCAACTTTCCAATTCTGATACTTGGCCGGAAAACCAATTACCGTAATTTCAATTCCTTTCTTAACGGTGCGGATATCGAAAGTAGGAGCTACTATTACGTCTGCGTCACATTTTTGTGCGGTAAGATAGAGGGCATTAATTTTCAGATTATCTATGTCTTGAACTGTCATTTTCGTAATGTCTACATCAGGGAAGGGCCATACTGCTTTCTGTCTCTCGTTAGTAGTTACTTGAAGGTCAACAACCAACGGACGGACAAATACTTGCTGTTGCGGTTCAATCAAGCGGCTTTGCGACTGGCGATATTCTACCTTTTGAGCTTTAGCTCCTTGCGGCATGGCCAACAGAATCAGGCCAAACAACGCTGCAAAACAGAAATAATTCTTCATAGGATTATAAGAAAATTGTCCGTAGTCCCCCAAACGGATTTTAACATAGGAAGAGACGTGGGAACTGTTTTAATCTCATACTTTTACAAGAAATATGTCGCATATCCTTGTGGTAATAATAGCGGACAAATAGTGTTCTATTCAAAGATTATTTTATCATTGCATAGCAGACAATTCTATTTATAAAAAAAGGTTGTCTATCATACTTTGTACTCACTTAAAAAGGATGAAAAATCCGTAATTTTCCATGTAAAAATACTACAATTAAAAAACGCTCTTCATATACCAAAAGCCTATTTCTCCTTGCTAATAAGGCAATAAGCAAAGGAATAAAGACCTTGCAAAGATAGAGCAATTTCCCAAAAATTTGCAATTCAAAACTCTTTTTTTTCATTTCTGAGGATTGTCCATATTGTATGAAAAATCTGTATTTTGAACTATATATTCAAAATGATATACTATTCGGATATATATTGAACTAAATGGAAAATTTGTTTCCAAGAAATTTTGTAATATCATTCTCATTGCAGGAATATTTTTCCTTTTCCTTCATCTCATTTGCTTTGCTTTCCTATGACATTGCCGTTTAAATCTTAAGTTTCATTTTATATGATATATCGGACATAAGCGAATTGATGAAACAGGAATCACTCTTTATGTAAATTTCCTATATTGGATAGCATTGGTTTAACTTTTTATCTGGTAAAGGCAAGCAATAGATTTTTCCAATTCCTTAAGCATCTGCAAGTTTTGTTGGTTTTGAGGCCGAGGGAATTTGCTTTGGTGTGAAGCTGTCAGGATATGTTTTTATTCGTAAATGCAGTCGGCAACCCATAGGAAGGATGCCGACTGTGTTTCTTTATTGTCATTATATGACTTTTGGAACAATCTTGGCCTTTTTTAGGTAACCTTTTCTGCCGGGGCTTTTGCGATATTTGCAATCAAAAACAAAAGTCAGAAAAAGTATGATGAAGCAGGAAAGCCAGAACCGACAGCCAAAACGCATGAATCCCTACGTGGGGCTTTTGACAGGTATATTGATTATACTCTTTCTTAACGGACTGATAGTGCCTACGTTTACGGGCAGACAAATCAGACAGGCAGATTACGGTACCTTTATAGCCAAAGTGGACAGCGGGTTGGTGAAGGAGGTGGTCATCAAGAGCGGGCAGATTTATTTTACCGCTCAAGAGGATGGCGCCACCTTTACCTATCAGACAGGTGCCACCAACGACCCGCAACTGGTGGACAGGCTGCTCAACGCGCAAAGTCCTAACCAGGATGGTAAGATAACTTTCAGCCAGGTAGTCCCGCAGGAAAATTCTCCGTTGCTCAACTTCATACTTTTGTGGGTGTTGCCCGGCCTTATCTTCTATCTCATCTGGCGGCAGACCAGCAAGGCCATTCAGTCGCGTATGGGTGGGGGAGGAAACTTCATGTCGTTTGGCAAGAGCGGTGCCAAGATTTATGCCGACTCTGACGTGAAGACCACTTTTGCCGACGTAGCCGGACAGGACGAGGCGAAGGAGACGCTGACCGAGATTGTGGACTTTCTGCACAATCCTAAAAAGTACACCGGCATCGGTGCTTCTCTGCCGAAAGGCGCTCTGCTGGTTGGCCCTCCGGGCACGGGCAAAACGCTGATAGCGCGTGCCGTGGCAGGCGAGGCCAAGGTGCCGTTCTTCGCCATTTCGGGTTCGGAGTTCGTACAGATGTTTGTCGGTATGGGCGCCGCCAAGGTGCGCGACCTCTTCCGTCAGGCCAACGAAAAGGCGCCCTGTATCATCTTTATCGACGAGATAGACGCCATTGGCAAGCGGCGCGATACAGGCTTGGGCGGCAACGACGAGCGCGAACAGACCCTTAACCAGTTGCTCACCGAAATGGACGGCTTCGACGGCCGCAAGGGAGTCGTCATATTGGCGGCTACAAACCGTCCCGAAAGCCTGGACAAAGCTCTGCTTCGTCCAGGCCGTTTCGACCGCCGCATCCAGATGGAACTGCCCGACCTGGAAGGGCGGAAAGCCATTCTGGCCGTGCATCTGAAGAAGGTGAAATGCGAAAAGATAGATATGGACGTGGTGGCCCGGGCCACAGCGGGGTCTTCGGGCGCCGAACTGGCCAACATTGTCAACGAGGCTGCCTTGCGTGCCGTGCGCATGGGGCGCGGCAAGGTGACTACCGCCGACCTGGAGGAAAGCGTGGAGACGGTGATTGCAGGAGCGCAGAAGAAGGGCAAAGTCATTTCGGCCGGCGAGAAGAAAATCGTTTCCTATCACGAGATAGGTCATGCCCTGGTGGCCGCTCTGCAAAGTCATTCGGCTCCTGTACACAAGATTACCATCGTGCCGCGCACGTCGGGTGCGCTGGGCTACACCATGCAGGTGGACAAGGGCGAGCAGGTGCTGATGAGCCGCGAAGACCTCTTCAACCGCATTGCCACCCTGACCGGCGGACGGGCTGCCGAAGAAGTGGTGCTGGGCAGTGTCAGCACGGGCGCTTCGAACGACATCGAGCAGGCCACCCGCCTGGCACGGGCCATGGTGACCCGCTACGGCATGAGCGACAAATACGACATGATGGGGCTGGAGACGGTGAACAACGCCTATCTGGGCGGCGACACTTCGCTGACCTGCTCGTCGGAAACGGCGGCAGACATCGACCGCGAGGTGCTGAAGATGATTACCGACGCCCATCAGAAAGCCCGCAAGCTCATTTCCGACAACCTGGACATCATGCACGAAGCTGCCGCCTACCTGCTGGACAAGGAAACCATTACGGGCGATGAATTCATGGCCATTGTACGCAAGCATCAACAGTAATCAAAAAAAATATCGAGTTATGTTAGATTCAATTATTCGTCTGGAAAGGAAAGACATCAGATATTGGTGGATTTCGCTCATCGTCGGTTTGTTCAGTATTGCGGCCGGTATAGGCTGTTTTGTCACTCCCGGCGGTTCGTTGGCATTGCTTACGGTACTTTTTGTTACTACTCTGCTGGCAGGAGGCATACTAAACATTCTGTTTGCCACGCTCAACAGGAAACGCATCGCATACTGGAGCTGGAGTCTGGCTCGCGGCATCATCGAAGTGCTGTTGGGTATTTGGCTGATTCTGCTTCCCTTGCCGGTGGTCACTACGGGGCTGATATTTCTGGTCGGCTTCTGGATGCTGTTCCACTCCATTATCGGCATTGGCGAGTCGTGCGAGTTGCAGCAATATGACATAAAGGGTTGGGGCTGGTTGCTGGCTTGCAACATATTGAGCCTGATTTTCTCTTTTGTTTATCTGATGTCGCCGGTGTTTGGCGGACTGTTTGTCGTCTTTTATTTGGGCTTTTCTTTTGTCTTTTACGGAGTTTTCCGCTTTGTTCTTGCGTTCAAGTTGCGCCGTTTCAATCAGGAGGTTCGTAAAATGATGGAGGAAGAGAAGTCTCGGGAGACTGACGACGGAATAGAAGATGCCGTCATAATAGAATAATATGTAATAGGAAGTAAAAGTACGTGAAGAATATTGGTTTTGATGAACTGAAAAAGCGCGCGGACAATGTTTTTTGTTATGCCGATGATTGTCTGTTTGTATCGGAAAGTTTGCAGTGTTTGTGTAGTGCGGAACCAGTCAGATTTGATTTCTCACTGATGGTGTTCTGCATTGACGGCTGTGTGGAGTGGGAACAGCATAACCAGTCGTGCGTGTTGCGTCAACAAGACTTTGCAGTGGTCTTGCCGGGTTCTTTGCTTGCGAAGATGGCTGTTCTTGAAGGTTCCCACGTCAAGGTGGTCGGTGTTTCTGCCCGCTTCTTGCAACGGGTGTTGCGTATCAGTGCAAATTTGTGGCAACTTGTCCGCTTTGTAAAGTTCAATCCGGTGAAGCATCTTGGCAGCAGTGATTTTGAACATTTGCTGCATTTTATCAATCTGATAAGTGCAGAACTGAATGCTGACAACACTTGCTATCGCGAAGAAATCATGCAGCATCTGTTTGCTGCCTTCATTTTGGGAATGGTGTCTGACATCAGCCATTGTGTTGAGTCTTCTGTTGTGTCCGATGCGGACAAGGCCAGTTTTCCTGTTTATATCTTCCGCCGTTTCATGGAAGAAGTTTCGTCTGACAATGGTTGTCACCGTTCGGTCATTTACTATGCCGGTTTGCTTTGCTGTTCGCCTTCCTATCTGTCACGCACCGTCAAGAAGGTGAGCGGCAGACGGGCTCTGAACATTATTAACGAATATGTGGTAGACCGTATTGCCTATGAACTGAAATATTCAGACAAAAGCATCAAGGAGATAGCCATGGAGTTTGATTTTCCCAATGTATCGTTTTTTGCGAAGTATGTACGTAAACATCTGAAAACATCGCCTACCGACTTTCGCAATAAGAATGCAGCCGGAGAGTGATTTTATGGCCATTGCTTCAAGTCATATTCCGCTTCTACTTTCTTTTCTACATCGTCGGGCAGGGCGGGGAAGAAGTCGATGCCCGTGATACGTTCCACCTGGTCTACGGAGTTGACATAGCTGTCCAGCGGATGGTTGCCGGAGGTGTTCTTGAAGATGAAACCGATGGCACGGGGCGGGCGGCTGTCGGCGCATAGGATGACCTTGAAGAAGGCATCGGGGACGGCCACCTGGTGGTCGTGGCCGATGGTGCGCGGCTGTCGGTTGTAGAGGATGGGGCCGCAGACAATGTAGATGCGGCCTTCCTGTTCGGCCCACACGCGGCAGCGGTCTTCCAGTTCCTTCCAGTCGCCGCGGTTCAGGTTGTGGTGCTGGGGACAGATGTTGGTCATGTAGAAGCTCTCCTGCATGGCGCGCCAGTTCCAGCGGTTGTCGGCGGCGGGGCACATGTGGCCGCGGTCCCAGCCGGAGCGCTTGTAGTCGTCGGTGGTCACGGCTTTGTCGGCGGGCAGGTCGGGGTCGGGCAGGAACTTGTCCGTGCGGCTTTCGCGTTCCACCAGCTTGTCACGGTTCAGTTCCCATGCCACCCAGTTGGGCAGGTTCAGCCGGCTGTTGTAGGACACGGTGTAGCCTTTGCGCTTCAGGATGGTTTCGGGCACGTTCTTCAGCGGGGCGGGCAGTTCGAGGGCTTCGGTGGCTGAAAGGTCGGTTTGTGCTTCGGTTTCGTCTGTCGGAAGGGCGTTCTGGATGATTTGCGGCAGACGGTCGAGGTTGATATTGCCCGACTTCAGGGCATTGTTCAGCGGGCCGTAGCCGACGAAGGCGGCACACACCAGCAGGATGAGCCAGAGCAGACCTTTGGAGCCTTTCTTCTTGTTTTTTCTTCTTGCCATAAGCATTCGTTTATTCAGGCTCCAAAGGTAGAAATAATTTGTGTTATTTCATCGGTTCTACGTTGTATCCCTGCTTCTGGAGCAGCTTCAGCACGCCGCGCGGTCCGGGCAGGTGTCCGGCACCAACCACAAACAGGGTGGGGGTCTGCTTCATGATGTCCGGCATCTTTCGGACCCAGTCGGCGTTGCGGTCGTATATCAGGACATCCATTTCTTCGGGGGTGCTGTCACAGGCATCGTTCATCTTCTCTTCGGTGATGGCAAGCAGTTCGTCCAGGTCTTGTTTCATGTAGGCTTCGGTCATGCGAACGCCTTGGTCGATGCTTTGGCCGATGTGTGTGGCGGTGCAGTGCAGCAGCTGTGCCTGACGTGCCAAGGGCTGCGAGTTGTAGAGGACGTTTATCTGATGGTCGATGCTTTCCAGTCCGCCCACCTTCTTTCCGGCCTGCTGTGCCTGCGTCTGAAACCAGGTGTCGAGCTGTTCCTGCGGATTGAATCCCTTCACCGCTTTCATGGCCAGGGCCACGGCCAGCTGGGTGGTGACGGTAGCGGGTTTCAGCTTCTCGAACAGGGCGAGGTCTACGCCTATGTAGTTTTTCACCACGGCGGCTATGGTGTCATACTCCGCCTGCGTGAAGAGGCTCTTCAGGGTGGTGTCGGCGGGCAGCATCATGGCCTGCTGCATCTTTCCCATGATTTCGGGGTTGGTGGTGGCGTCGTTCATGATGATTTCGCCGTACACCTGGCCGGTCTGTCCGATGGCCTGGGGCAGCGAGGCGATGCTGTCCTTGATGCTGAGCGGAGCCAGGTGGTGCGTACCCATGACGTACGAGGGGTGGTCGAGTCCGTTGCCCGATACTTTCCATAACAGTTGCGCCTGGGCGCCGAGAGCGATGCAGAGAAGCATCACGAGTGCGAATGTCTTTTTCATTGTGGTCATTTTTTTATGGTTTTGTTTCATTAGTCGTTGCAGAGTTGTTTTTATTGCAGGTTATTGGTCTTTTGTGAATTCTATATTCCTTATCGTGATGATTGCTATGGCAAGTGTAAGGAGTAGGGACATGCAGACGGCAAACAGTACAGCCTGCCAGAAGCTGTCTTCTATCAGATAGATGAATGCCCAAAAGGAGAGGAAAGCAGTCAGTGCTCCTGCATAGAAACAGCGTTGAAAAGATAAGGGGTTTCTTTTGGGGCGGATTTTACTCCCGCAGTGTGGGCAGCGGATGCTGAAGCCGGTGCTGATGAAACAGTATTTCAGCCGCGGGCCGATGCCTACTTTTTGGGAACAACAGGGACATTGGGCTTTCATTGCATACTTATATATAATAGGTTTGACAAATTGTTTTCTTTGTTGATGCAAAGATAGGGGAGGGCAGTTGGTATTTAGGTTAACGGAAAGTTAATGTCAGGTTAACAGGCAGCAGGTATCCCATTGCTAAGGCGGCCACTCTGGCAGAAAACAACCGCCTTCCGAAGGGGCCATTCATCAGAGAAGCCCTTTGCGGAAGACGGTTGCCTGTGTAAAGTCAAACTTCAGGGAGCCTTATTCAACCTGTGTGCCG
Organism: uncultured Bacteroides sp.; assembly: GCF_949298305.1. Taxonomy (GTDB): domain Bacteria; phylum Bacteroidota; class Bacteroidia; order Bacteroidales; family Bacteroidaceae; genus Bacteroides. The sequence continues at coordinate 25,783 of NZ_CASFWU010000020.1, forward strand.
GCATTCGGATGGAAGGTTTCCACCTGTCGGAGCACATAGCCCTGGCGGGCATCGTTCCACACGTAGGTCTTCTTGTCCGTCACCTGTCCCTGTGCGTCGTAGGTAAAGTCCATCTTGAAAAGACGTTTCAGGTATTTGCCGTCTTCCAGGCTGAACACTTCCTTGTTTGTCATTCGGTTGTCTTCCATTTTCACATTGTAAACTAAACTTGAAGATACGCCTGCGGCCGAAATCAGAGCGGCCATGATAAGATTGGTCATCATATTCGTATTAATATTATAAGTTAGACATTTGTTTTCTTGTTTCCGATGTCGCAAAGGTAGGGCGGCTTGGCCACGATTCGGGTTAACGGACGGTTAAGTTTAGGTTAACGGCAGGCGTAATCCGTCTGTGCGTGTGGTGCCGGACAAGAGTGGCCGTAGCCGGGCGGTCGGGCGGGTTCAGGTAGGTCTGTCCAGGTAACCTTTTTGACAAATATACCCCCTGTGCAATCTTTCTGTTTCTACATAAGTTGTTTGTTTACAGCGGTTTTAATCCTATGTATGTCCCCCTCATTTGTCCCCCTTTGTTTTTTTTCTATCTATGGGTTGTTTCCTACTTTTGGGTTCAAATTGGAGAGGTTATTATTATTCACTTAAATAATTCAATTTGTATGGAAACAAAAAAGTATTATGGAGTAATGAAGGACAAAGAATTTCCCAGTTACATCAGTGAGTTTTTTCAAGCCTATCCCGAGAAGTTCGAGGAACGCAGGAATCTTGTCAAACCTGCCGTTTACGGCCTGCTGGCCGTGGTCTGTCTGTTCATTGTCATTTTCCCGCAAGTTGTCCCCGTCTTGCCTTTGTGGTTCATCAGGGTGGTTGCCGTGATAGGCGTCCTTTTCTTCGGAATCGCTGCCTGGATGGGTTCTTCGGATACATATAATGTAGAAAGCGACGGCAAGGTGAAGCAGGTACACATCAAGAAATTCATTCGCGACGAGACGGATGCGGACAAGATTGTGGAGGCTTTTACCCGTCGGGACTTCAGATACCTGACCGCCCTGCCCAGCGGCAACAACCAGCCTGTGCAGCTTCATGTTTACGAGGACGAGGCGGGCAAGGAGATGTACTGCATCCTGACGGCTTACGATTCCGGTTCAAACATTGTGGGACTGGCCGAACCCGTCATTCTGAAAGGACATGAATACGAGGACAATGCCGAACTGATTTATCACATGTGCGACGACGAGGATTAGTATTACCTGGTAAACTTGCGAATGACTTATGAAAACACAATGGTTCGTTTGGCTGCTTGCCATTGTCTTTGCAGGGCAGGCGTATGCGCAAAAAGAATACCCCATCGAGCAGGTGTCGGTCATCAACGTGGGCGACGGGCGTTTCCTCTACCGCGACCTGAAGACCGACAAGCCGCTCGACGGCGACCGCCGCATCATTGACGGCTATCATTCGGCCTACATCCAGGCCGAGTTCAAGGACGGTTTCTACAACGGCAAGTATGCCGAATACGAGTACAACAAGCTGAGGTGCGAGGGCGCTTACCGTGACGGGCACAAGGAAGGCACCTTCAAGTTCTACGACAGCGAGGGAAGGGTGAAGGAAGAGAAACCCTACAAGGACGGCAAGCTGCACGGCACGCACCGCACCTTCTATACCTCGGGCCAGGTGGAGCGTGAAGTGAATTACAAGAACGGACGCCAGGACGGCAAGGAGCTCTACTACGACTACGACGGCACCCTGCGCCGCGAGCACAACTACCGCGACGGGCGTCAGGTGGGCAAGCAGTATTCGTTCGTGCAGGGCACGCACGAGTATTACGAGACCTCCTACTACAACGAGCAGGGACTTCAGGACGGCGAATATACCGAGGTGTACACCTTCGGCCAGCCCCGTGTGACGGGCCGTTACAGGAACGGGCAGAAGGACGGCGTGTGGACGGAGATAGCCGAAAGCGGCGACACGCTCTACATCGCCACCTACCGCGCCGGACGCGAAGAAGGCCTGCAAGTGCGCTTCAGCCGCGAGACAGGTACCCGCACCAAGGAATATTACATGAAAGGCGACCGCCCCGACGGGCTGTTTCGCGAGTACAATCCCCACAACGGCGAACTCATCTACGAGGTCACCTACCAGTATGGCCGTCTGCACGGCAAGGAACGCCGGCTGGTGGTGGACAACCGCTACGACTATTGGGAAATCAGCACTTACGTCAACGGCCGCAAGACAGGGCCCTTCGAGTCCCGTTTCGTCAAGAACGACCGTGTGCGCGAGACGGGCGAGTACCGCAACGGCCACCGCATAGGCCGCTGGAAGCTCTATGACATCGACGGCAAGCTGGAGAAGGAGTGGGAGGAGACGATGTAGGCATTTGTAGCGGGCGGAAGCCTCTGCCGGCGGGACGGGCTGGCTGCCTGCCGGCAATTTGGAGGCAAAAAAGAGGGAGCCCTTTGCCTGTACGTGGCAGGATATCGCTATCTTTGGTCTCTCCGTAGGTTTTGTTTGGAATAATTGATTGAACTATGTTTGGAAAATACAACTTTCTTTGCCTTTCCCTGTTGTTGGGAGCCTGTCTCCTGCTGGCTGCCTGCGGCCCTGACCGTCGGGTAGCCCTGGCCGAACGGCTGATGGCCGAGCGGCAGACCGACAGTGCCGTGGCCGTGATGTACGACATTGACTACCCCTCGCGCCTCTCCCGCCGCGATTATGCCCTCCGTGCCCTCCTCCTGGCCGAAGCTGCCCACCGCAACGGCCGGCTGACTGCCGCCACCGACACCTTGCTGATACCTGCCATCGAGTATTTCACCCGTTCGGGCGACTCGTCCTATGCCGAACGGGCACTTTACTGCAAGGGCCATCTGGAGCGCAGGCTCTACCACTCCGAGGCCTCCATACAGGCGTTCATGCAGGCCTTGTCCTTCCTGCAGGGCAGCGGCGACTACGAGCAGCTCTACCGGGTGAATACCTGGCTGGGCGTGGTGTGCATGGGGCAGGGCGATTATGCCGCCAAGGTGAAGTACTCCAAGGAGGCGCTGAAGGCCGCCACCGGGCTGGGGAACATGTTTTACAAGAACATGGCCCTGTGCGACATCTCCACAGGCTATTACTTCCTGAACCGGCAGGACAGCGCCCTTCACTATGCGCAGGCCGCCTACGATGCCGCCCTGGCCGACTCGGTGCCCCGCCAGCTGCTGCACGTCTACAACAACCTGGGCACCATCTACGCCGAGCTGGGACAGCCCGCCCTGGCGCTGGAGTACATCGACCGCTCCATGGCCCTTCGTCCGGCCAGCGACACCATTGCCCTGCAAAGCCTCTACACGACCAAGAGCTACCTGTTCGGGCAGATGGCGCGCTATGACTCCGCGGCCTATTACTACCGCCTCTCGGCCGGAAGCTCCTCGCCCAGCGTCCGTGCCGATGCCTTCCGCTACATGGCCGAAATCAAGCACCGCACGGGCAACGACCGCGAGGCCTATGCCCTGCTCTCGGACTTCATCACCCTGGCTGACAGCCTGCGCGACGCCCGCTACACGGAAGAGACCATCGCCCTGCAGGAGAGCTACCGCCACGAGCAGCTCTCGATGGAGAACCTCTACTGGCGTGCCCAGGCCGCCAGCCGCAAGACCGACCTGCTGCTGATGACCGTCGCCTTCCTGCTGCTCGCCTGGTTCGTCACCATTGTCTGCCTGCTCTACCGCCGCAGCCGCCGTAGGGTGAAAATCCAGCAGCGCTACCTGCACACGCAGGCCGAAGAGCTGGAGCAGGAACGCGAAACCTCTTCGCTGCACCGGCGGCGCGTGGCCGAGATGGAGCAGAAGGAGGCGCGCCTCAAGGCCACTTTCTTCCGGCGCCTCAGCCAGCGGGTGCTTCAGGGCATTGCCAACGGAGACAACGTCATCCTCTCCGACGAGGACTGGGACGACATTGTGCAGAATGCCGACACCATCTTCGACGGTTTCACCCGCCGTCTCCGCCAACGCTATCCGGCCCTGAACCAGGACGACCTTCGCTATTGCTGCATGGTGAAGATGCAGCTCTCCCAGTTGGAGATGTCGCAAGTGATGCACCTGGAGAAGGACTCCGTGAAGAAGCGCCTCAAACGCATCCGCATGGAGAAGATGGGTTCTGACGGCGGCGTGACGCTGGAAGAACTGCTGAGGGAGTTCTGATGCCGGAAACATCATTTTAACCGTAAGTTTACTCAAGTTCCGCTGAAACTTCCATCAGGTTTTTCCCTGTCGGGAGCAGGAAAGGAAGGTGCTTGCATGGTCCTTCCTCCGTGCTTGCATGGCCCGCGGACCGTGCTTGCATGCTCCGCGGACCGTGCAAGCATGCTCCGCAGACCGAGTTTGTACGGTCGGGGCGCATCACAGGCATTCTGTGTTTTCCTGCTTGGGATTGACCAAGTGCGTTTCTCTTCTTCGGGGGCGCAGGGCCGGATGCGGGTGAAAGGGGCGGCTATGTAACGTGGAGAAAAGTGGAAATGTAACGTAGGGAAAAGTGAGGCCGCCTGCGGAAGGATTGCGGCATGTTTCACCCCGTTGTCAGGACAGGGGGAGCGGACGGTGCGGATGTGGTGCGGGTGACAGGCTTCGTGAAATCGGCATGTCTCACAGAAACTTGTTGGCAGTTAATGGTTTGCAGCGCTTTGAAGGTGTGAAGGCTTTTGGCGAGAAACGGGACGGGTGAAGGCGCGGGATGTGAGTGCACCGGGAGTGGGAGAGGGGCGTTTTTCCCGTCCTGCGTCGGGTCGGAAGCCTGCGTTGCCTGAGGTGCAGGCCGGTGTTCGTTGCGGGTCTCTTCGGTCTGTCCTTCCTCAAAAAGATGAAATATACCCCTCTTTCCTCCTCTTGAATTATCTTTCAATTCACTTTCAGTCAGCTGTTTATTCCTTGTTTGCAGGCTGTCCATTTGTCCCCCTCTTCCGTTTCCGTATTTTCAGATTAGCCGTTACTTTTGCTTGTATGAAAAATGAAGGCAATTGCTGATTTATTTTAGAAAGAAAAGCCTATGGTAATCATCTATGTGACGGCAGGAGTGGCGGTGCTGCTTGTGCTGTGGTATGTGTGGACGGCCAACGACCTGATAGCCAAACGGAACAGGGTGAAACAGTGCCGTAGCGGCATCTGCGTGGTGCTGAAGCAGCGAAACGACCTGATACCCAATCTGGTGGCTGCCGTGAAGAGTTATATGGGACACGAGAGCGAGGTGCTGGTACGCATCGCCGAGTTGCGTTCGCGCCTGTCGCCTTCGGCCTCGGAGGGCGAACAAATCAGGGCGGGGGGCGAACTGTCTGGCCTGTTGTCCCGGCTGAACGTGTCGGTGGAGGCCTATCCCGAACTGAAGGCCGACGCGCAGTTCCACCGCCTGCAGGCCAATCTGGAAGAGGTGGAGTTGCAGTTGCAGGCCATCCGCCGTACCTACAACGCGGCGGTGACGGACTATAACAACGCCATCGAGATGTTCCCCTCGTGCGTGGTGGCACGCAGGCGGCATCATAGTGCAGAAGAACTGATAGAGATACCCGAGCAGGAACAGCGCAATGTGAATGTGGCGGATTTATTCAAGAAATGACGATGGAAACAATTGATTTCAAGGCATTGGAAGCGGAGCTGCACGACGAGCTTGTCCGTGTAGAGCGGTGGCGCCGCGTGGTGAGGATGCTGGGCGTGGCGGTCTATTCGCTGGTGTTCGGCTGGTTTATGTTTGTACTGTTCGGCGGCGCGTTGCTGGCGCGGCTGGGCTGGCAGGACTATGGCGCGCTGACGCGGACGGTGGTACCTGTCTTTATCGGGTTGGTAGTCCTCAGCTTTGCGCTGACGCGCAGCCTGTCCGCCTTCCGTGAGCGCGAGACGGCCGCCATGCGCAGGGCGATGCAGGCCATGCTGCCCGGTGTGCGTTTCCTGCCCCCTTCGGAGTGTGAGGCGGACAACAGTCTGCTGACAGGCAGCCGTCTGTTCACCGTTTCCTACGGCGACCCGAGGCTGGCGATGGACTGTTACGGCGAGGTGGAGGCAGGCAGCGGAGGCACGCTGCGCGTGGCCGACGTGGGCGTCTCCTACGGATGGATGAACCGCTGGCAGTATCATCCCGTAATGGGGTACGTTGTCATGGTCTACCGCCATGTGCTGCGTCCGCTCTTTGCCTCGCGCATGGAGAGCAGCGCGCACAACTTCCGCGGCATGTTCGGCTGGTGCCGGACCCACCTGGAGGACAAGGCGGGCTACCTGGCCCACCACGTGCAGGCCCTGCAAAAGCGCTTCCATGCCCGCCTTGTCCGTCTGGAAGACCCCGAATTCGAGCGCCGCTTCGTGGTGTATGCCGACAGCGAGGTGTCCGCCCGCATGTTGCTGACGCCTGCCATGATGCGGCGTATGACCGCCCTGCGCGACGCCTTCGGGCGCGACCTGATGTTCTCCTTCAGCCGCGGCTGCCTCTACTACGCCGCCTCCATGCCCCAAGGCTTCCTGCGCCTGCGCCCCGCTTCGCTGGGCGGAGGACGGATGCTGGAGACGGTCTGTAACGACATCACCCTCTCGGGAAGGGTGGCGGACGAATTGGGAGTCAGTTAACTGCTTAACGATTCAGACTGGAATTTGCTTTTGGAACTTGGGGGCAGAAAAACCGGCGGGAATTGAAGGCGGTGGACTGCCTCGGTTGTGGGTTCTTGGGTATTTGCATCGGGACGACGGCTGACACCGTGTCTCTCTACGAAGGGCGGTCAGTGCGTTTCAGCCAGGCGGATGACGAGGTCGCGCTGGAGGGAGTAGTTGCCGCTGTGCTGCTGGAGGTACTTCAGCAGGCAGACGCCTTCCTGCCTGAGCTTGGACTTGAGCAGGAGGTTGTCACTCTCCACCTCTTCGGAAAGGCGGAGCATGCTGACGGCGGCCAGCTCCAGCTTGTTCATGCCGTCGGGTTGGGAGGCGTAGCGGTCTGTCAGTTCGTCGGCGCTCATGCCCATCAGTTCGCGGGTGTCGGCGCCCAGCACCTGGCGGGTGAGGTGGTCGTACTCCTCCCAGTCCTTTTGTCTGATTCTTTTCTTGTAGAGCAGGGCCTCTACAATCATGGAAATGATTTCCTGAATCATGCGTATCAGATAGTCTTGCTTGATCATGTTTCCGGGGCTTTTTCTCTGTTGGTCGCCGCTTGGCTTGAATCGGTTACAAAAATACGCATTTTTCCGTTCCCTTTTATCCTTAAATCTCCTTAATGAAAGTGGGGTAAGTCACTTTTTATTTGTTATTTTGCACCAAATTTAGGCTCGGTGTTGCCTGTGCGGTGCAGGCGGCATTCTTATAGGTAGAACGTTCGATGAATAAAGTTAATATACATTCTTGCCCGATATGCGGAGGGACGCGGCTGGAGCGTGCCCTGACCTGTATAGACCACTACGCTACGGGCGAGACTTTCCATCTGTGCCGTTGCGGTGACTGCGGCTTCCTGTTTACACAGGGTTTTCCCGCAGAGGCGGAAATAGGACGTTATTACGACACTCCCGACTACATTTCACATTCCGACATCCGCAAGGGGGCGATGAACGCCGCCTACCACTGGGTGAGAAGCTACATGCTGGGACGGAAGGCCCGGCTGGTGGCACGCGAGGCACACCGCAAGGAAGGCCGCCTGCTGGACATCGGCACGGGCACGGGTTACTTTGCCGACACCATGAGGCGGAGAGGCTGGCAAGTCGAGGCCGTGGAAAAGAATGAGGGAGCCAGAGCATTTGCCAAGGAGCGTTTCGGCCTTGATGTAAAGCCTGAATCGGCTCTGAAGGATTATGCCGAAGGCTCGTTCGATGTCATTACCCTGTGGCACGTGATGGAGCACCTGGAGCACCTGAACGAGACGTGGGAGCGGCTGAACAGGCTGCTGACGGAGAAGGGCGTGCTGATTGTGGCCGTGCCCAACTGCTCTTCGTACGACGCGCAGAAGTACGGCGCCTACTGGGCGGCCTACGATGTGCCGCGCCATCTGTGGCACTTCACACCCGCCACCATCCAGCAGCTGGGCTCGAAGCATGGCTTCATCCTGGCCGAGCGTCACCCGATGCCGTTCGACGCCTTTTATGTCTCCATGCTGACCGAGAAGCACCTCAGGCATTCGTGTACTTTCCTCCGCGGATTGCTGACGGGCACGCTGGCCTGGTTCAGCGCGCTGGTGAGCAAGGAACGCAGCAGTTCGATGATTTACGTGTTCAGAAAGAAGAAAGGGTAGGGGCATGGGAAGAAAAGGTTCGTCATCCTACGTTGACATGCAGTTTGTCACTTCGAGCATCAGCACCACGATGGTTCTGCTGCTGCTGGGGCTGGTGGTGTTTTTTGTGCTGGCCGCCCGCAACCTGTCCGTCTATGTGAAGGAGAACATCAGCTTCTCCATCCTCATCAGCGACGACATGAAGGAGAGCGACATCCTGAAGCTTCAGAAGCGGCTGGAGAAGGAGCCCTTTGTGAAGGAGTCGGAATACATCTCAAAGAAGCAGGCTCTGGAGGAACAGGCCGAAGCCATGGGCACTGACCCGCAGGAATTCCTGGGATATAATCCCTTCATCGCTTCCATCGAAATCAGGTTGAACTCCGAGTATGCCAATTCGGACAGCATCGCCAAGATAGAGAAACTCATCAAGCGCAATACGAACATTCAGGACGTGCTCTACCAGAAAGACCTGATAGACGCCGTCAACGACAACATACGCACCATCAGCCTGTTCTTGCTGGGGCTGGCGGTTGTATTGACGCTGATTTCCTTTGCGCTGATAAACAACACCATCCGGCTGACCATCTACTCCAAGCGCTTCCTCATCCACACCATGAAGCTGGTGGGAGCCAGCTGGGGCTTCATACGCAGGCCCTTCCTGCGGCGCAACTTCTGGATTGGAGTGGTGTCGGCGTTTATGGCCGACGCTATCCTGTGGGGAGCTGCCTGGTGGCTGGTGTCTTACGAGCCCGACCTCATCCGGGTGATAACGCCCGAAGTGATGGTGACGGTCTCGGTGGCGGTGCTGGCATTCGGCATTCTGATTACGTGGTTGTGTGCCCTGCTTTCCATCAACAAATACCTGCGGATGAAGGCAAGCACGCTCTATTATATATAATAAGGTGAACGGTCAATCTTCTTTTCTCCGTTTCCCGTACGCAACGAACAATTATTTAAAACGAAATGGTAAAACAGAAATTTGCTTTCGACAAAACCAACTTCATCCTGCTGGCCATCGGTATGGCAGTGGTGATTCTGGGTTTTATTCTGATGACCGGGCCTTCGTCTACTCCGACGACCTATGAACCGGACATCTTCAGTGTGAGACGTATCAAGGTGGCTCCCGTAGTCTGCCTGCTGGGTTTTGTATTTATGATTTATGCGGTGCTCCGCAAACCGAAAGACGGTGTTGAGGAGTCGGGTTCGGAAAAATAAGAGAAGACTATGAGTTGGTTTGAAGCACTTATCCTGGGTTTGATCCAGGGACTGACGGAATACCTGCCTGTGAGCAGCAGCGGACATCTGGCCATCGGTTCGGCCTTGTTCGGCGTGGAGGGAGAAGAGAACCTGGCCTTTACGGTGGTTGTCCATGTGGCCACTGTGTTCAGCACGCTGGTCATTCTGTGGAAGGAGATTGAGTGGATTTTCCGTGGCCTGTTCAAGTGGCAGATGAATGCGGAGACGCGTTACGTCATCAACATTCTGATTTCCATGATACCTATCGGCATTGTGGGTGTCTTTTTCAAGGACGAAGTGGAGTCGGTCTTCCGTTCGGGACTGCTGGTGGTGGGCTGCTGCCTGCTGCTGACGGCCTTGCTGCTGACTTTCTCCTATTATTATAAGCCGAAGCAGAAGGAGAACATCTCCATGAAGGATGCCTTCATCATCGGCCTGGCACAGGCCTGCGCCGTGCTTCCCGGCCTGTCGCGTTCGGGCAGCACCATCGCCACAGGTCTTCTGTTGGGCGACAACAAGGCCAAGCTGGCGCAGTTCTCGTTCCTCATGGTGATTCCTCCCATCCTGGGCGAGGCCCTGCTGGACGGCATGAAGCTGATGAAAGGCGAGGCCATTGCGGGCGACATTCCCGCGTTTTCGCTCCTCGTGGGCTTCCTGGCCGCTTTCGTTTCGGGCTGTCTGGCCTGCAAGTGGATGATTAACATCGTGAAGAAGGGCAAGCTGATTTACTTTGCCATCTACTGTGCCATCGTGGGACTGGCAACCCTCATTTTCGGATAAGTGAACGGACGAGCGGATATGAACTTTAAAGAAGGAGAAGTCTTGTATTTCAACAAGCCGCTGGGCTGGACGTCGTTCAAGGTAGTGGGCCATGCGCGCTATCACATCTGCCGCCGGCTGGGCGTGAAGAAGCTCAAGGTGGGCCATGCGGGCACACTCGACCCACTCGCCACGGGGGTGATGATTGTCTGCACGGGCAAGGCCACGAAGCGGATAGAGGAGTTTCAGTACCACACCAAGGAGTATGTAGCCTCCATCCGGCTGGGTGCCACCACGCCTTCCTACGACCTGGAGCACGAGATAGACGCCACCTATCCCACGGAGCACATCACCCGCGAGCTGGTGGAAGAGACGCTGAAGAAATTCGTGGGCGAGATTCAGCAGGTGCCCCCTGCCTTCTCGGCCTGCATGGTGGACGGCAAGCGCGCCTACGACCTGGCCCGCAAGGGAGAGGAAGTGGAGCTGAAGCCCAAACTGCTGGTGATAGACGAGATTGAGTTGCTGGAGTGCAACCTGCCCGACATCAAGGTGAGGGTGGTGTGCAGCAAAGGCACCTACATCCGTGCCCTGGCACGCGACATCGGCGTGGCGCTGGACAGCGGCGCTCACCTGACGGCTCTGGAACGTACCCGCGTGGGCAATGTCCGCATTGAGGACTGCCTTAATCCGCTTGACTTCAAGGAGTGGATCAATGCGCAGGAAATAGAAACGGGCGAAGAGGAATGATCCAAGTTAAAGGAGTGAGAAGAAAGTCTCCCCGAAGGGAGAGAGATTCTGCCGGGGTAGGCTTAGGAATTAAAGCCGACGGCTTTGTTAATACCGCCCCCCATTGTCTGACTCCTTGACTTCTGAACTCCTTCGCTACGGTTTTTTAAACGACTTGAGAAACTTAAGTAACCTACTCAAGTTTCGCAAGTGCGAAACTTGCAGGAGTTAAAGGAGTTAGAAGGAGTTATCGCCCACCAGGGTGGGCTTAGGAGTTAAAGCCAATAGCTTAAGCGTTCTCACAAAGGTATTGACTTAACTCCTTAACTACAACCAGTTAATAAACTTGCGAAACTTAAGTAACCTATATATAAAGAAAGGAAAGAGATATGAAACTGTCGCAATTCAAATTCAAGCTTCCTGAAGAAAGGATCGCTTTGCATCCCACCAAGTACAGGGATGAGTCGCGCCTCATGGTGCTTCACCGCAAGACGGGAGAGATAGAGCACCGTGTGTTCAAGGACATTCTGGACTATTTCGACGACAAGGACGTGTTTATCTTCAACGACACCAAGGTGTTCCCCGCCCGCCTCTACGGCAACAAGGAGAAGACGGGTGCCCGCATCGAGGTGTTCCTGCTGCGCGAGCTGAACGAAGAGCTGCGCCTGTGGGACGTGCTGGTAGACCCTGCCCGCAAGATACGTATCGGAAACAAGCTCTATTTTGGAGACGACGACTCGATGGTGGCCGAAGTCATTGACAACACCACCTCGCGCGGCCGCACGTTGCGCTTTCTTTACGACGGTCCGCACGACGAATTCAAGAAGGCCCTCTACGCCCTGGGCGAGACCCCGCTGCCCCACAGCATCATCAACCGCCCCGTGGAGCCCGAAGACGAAGAGCGCTTCCAGTCTATCTTTGCCCGCAACGAGGGAGCCGTGACCGCGCCTACCGCCAACCTGCACTTCAGCCGCGAGCTGATGAAGCGCATGGAGATTAAAGGCATCGACTTTGCCTACATCACCCTGCACGCCGGCCTGGGCAACTTCCGCGAGATTGACGTGGAAGACCTGACCAAGCACAAGACCGACTCCGAGCAGATGATTGTCAACGAGGAGGCCGTGCGCATTGTGAACCATGCCAAAGACCTGAACAAGCAGGTGTGCGCCGTGGGCACCACCGTGATGCGTGCCATTGAGAGCACCGTCAGCACCGACGGCCACCTGAAGGAGTACGAGGGATGGACCAACAAGTTCATCTTCCCGCCCTATGACTTCACCGTAGCCACAGCCATGGTGTCCAACTTCCACATGCCGCTCTCCACGCTGCTGATGATTGTGGCAGCCTTCGGCGGTTACGAGCAGGTGATGCACGCCTACGACGTGGCCTTGCAGGAAGGTTACCGCTTCGGTACCTATGGCGATGCCATGCTCATTACGGACAAGTAAAACCTTTTAGTGAAGAACGGAGAATGAAGAAGGAAGAATTTGGAGGACCGGCTGCGGGGAAAGAAGGACAGACCGGCGCAGAAGAAGTTTCTTCATCCTTCGTTCTCCGTTCTCCGTTTATCTATTATCTGGGCCTGGGCACCAATCTGGGCGACAAGGAGCAGAACCTCCGCACGGCCGTGCGTGAGATTGAGGAGCGGGTGGGGCAGGTCACAGCCCTGTCCGCTTTTTATGTCACCGAGCCGTGGGGCTTCAGTTCCGACAACGGCTTCCTCAATGCGGCCTGTGGGGTGAAGACTTCGTTATCGCCCTTTGAAGTGCTTGCGCTGACGCAGGAGATAGAGCGTACGATGGGCCGCACCTGCAAGTCGGAGGGCGGCGTCTACCACGACCGCATCATCGATATCGACCTCCTGCTTTGCCTGGACGCTTCGGGCGGTCAGGTGTGTGTGGACACTCCGCAGCTGAAGCTGCCCCATCCGCTGATGCACCTGCGCGATTTCGTGATGAAGCCTTTGCTGGAGATTATGCCCGGGGCAGCAGGCCTGATTCGTCCCAATGCAGAATAATATGAAACGACTGTTCTTGATTGGTTGGATTTTGTGTTGCGCCTGGTTTGTCAAGGCACAACAGTCCAATGAGTTTACCGTCCTGCAATGGAACATCTGGCAGGAGGGCACGCAAGTGGAAGGCGGATATGACGCCATTGTGAATGAGATTGTCCGCCTGAAGCCCGATTTCGTCACCTTCAGCGAGGTGAGGAACTATCGGAATACCCGCTTCTGCGACCGCATTGTGCAGTCGTTGGGACAGCGGGGCGAGACCTATTATTCCTTCTTCAGCGACGATTCGGGCCTGCTGAGCCGGCACCCGATTACGGACTCGCTGACGGTATTCCCCCTGAACGACGACCACGGCAGCATCTACAAGATGGTGAGCACTGTCCACGGGCATCGGGTGGCTGTCTATACGGCCCATCTGGACTACCTGAACGACGCCTACTACAATGTGCGCGGATATGACGGTTCCACGTGGAAAGAAATCCCCATACCGCAGACGGTGCTGGAGGTGCTGCAGGTGAACGACGCCTCCCTGCGCGACGATGCCATCCGCTGCTTCCTGGCCGAGGCAAAGAAGGACATTGCCGAGGGCACGATTGTCATCCTGGGCGGCGACTTCAACGAACCATCGCACCTCGACTGGACACGCGGGACGAAGGACCTGTTCGACCACAACGGCCTGATTGTGCCCTGGACCGTCCCCCTGCTGCTGGACAACAACGGCTTTGTGGACACCTACCGCGAGCTTTACCCCGATGTGGTGGACTATCCCGGCTTCACCTTTCCGGCCGACAATCCGCTGCTTCCTGTCAGCCGGCTGACCTGGGCCCCCAAAGCCGACGAGCGGGAGCGGATAGACTATGTGTTCTATCACCCCCATCCGTCCCTCAGGCTGAAGGATGCCGTCATCTTCGGTCCCCGCGGCTCCATTGTCCGCAGCAAGCGCGTGCCCGAACAGTCGAAAGACCGCTTCCTGCTTCCCTTGGGCGTGTGGCCCACCGACCACAAGGGGCTGCTGGTGACTTTTGAAGTCCGCTGAACACCCCCTGCCGCCGCCTTTTCAGCTCCTGTAATCCCTAATCAGTGTTAATCTTCCGTCGGGATAGCACTACATCAGGAAATTATCTCTACCTTTGTGCCCGCTAAAACCAATGTGGAAAGATTTGAGTAGCTTGCAACCACAGAAAAAAATGCTAAAACACATACTTTTCTGAAAACGCCGGCAACGTGCCGGTATCTCTACTCACACATTTCCCATCCGTTCAACTTTTAATTATTAACTATTCATTCTTAATTTTTAAAGAGTATGGGATATTTATTCACATCCGAATCGGTGTCCGAAGGACACCCCGACAAAGTGGCCGACCAGATATCGGACGCTGTGCTTGACAAACTGCTGGCCTACGACCCCAGTTCAAAAGTAGCTTGCGAAACGCTGGTGACTACCGGACAGGTAGTACTGGCAGGTGAAGTGAAAACCAAAGCCTATGTGGACCTCCAGCTCATTGCCCGCGAGGTCATCAAGAAAATCGGTTATACCAAGGGCGAGTACATGTTCGAGAGCAACTCGTGCGGCGTGCTGAGCGCCATTCACGAGCAGAGCCCCGACATCAACCGCGGCGTGGAGCGCCAGGACCCCATGGAACAGGGTGCCGGCGACCAGGGCATGATGTTCGGCTATGCCACCAACGAGACCGAGAACTACATGCCCCTCTCGCTCGACCTGGCACACCGCATCCTGCAGGTGCTGGCCGACATACGCCGTGAGGGCAGGCAGATGACTTACCTGCGCCCCGACTCGAAGAGCCAGGTGACCATCGAATACGACGACAACGGCACGCCCGTGCGCATTGACACCATCGTCGTCTCCACCCAGCACGACGACTTCATCCAGCCCGCCGACGACACCGAGGCCGCCCAGCTGAAGGCTGACGAGGAGATGCTGGCCATTATCCGCCGCGACGTCATCGAGGTGCTCATGCCCCGCGTCATCGCCTCCATCCACGCACCCAAGGTGCTGGCCCTGTTCAACGACGACATCAAGTACCACGTCAACCCCACGGGCAAGTTCGTCATCGGCGGACCTCACGGCGACAGCGGACTGACGGGACGCAAAATCATTGTGGACACCTACGGCGGCAAGGGCGCACACGGCGGCGGAGCCTTCTCGGGCAAGGACCCCTCGAAGGTGGACCGTTCGGCAGCCTACGCCGCCCGCCACATCGCCAAGAACCTGGTGGCTGCCGGCGTGGCGGACGAGATGCTGGTACAGGTCAGCTATGCCATCGGCGTGGCACGCCCCATCAACATCTACGTCAATACCTACGGACGCAGCCATGTGAACATGACCGACGGCGAGATAGCCCGCAAGATTGACGAGCTCTTCGACCTTCGTCCCAAAGCCATCGAAGACCGCCTGAAGCTGCGCAATCCCATCTATCAGGAGACCGCCGCCTACGGCCACATGGGCCGCGAGCCGCAAGTGGTCACCAAGCACTTCCGCAGCCGCTACGAAGGCGACAAGGACGTGGAGGTAGAGCTCTTCACCTGGGAGAAGCTGGACTATGTGGACAAGGTGAAGGCTGCCTTCGGACTCTGAACATAGCTCCATCCTACTGATACCGGCAGATGGCCGCAACGCCTGTTTTTAAGACAAGTTGTGGCCATCTGTTTTTGTTTCTACAAATCTAAACACTCTGCCCGCGGTTTGCCGCAAATTCCCTTCCGTTGCACCTTCCGTGCAACAGTCGTTCAGTTTTTTTTCCTTCTTTTTCCTTATCCCGAGGGTGCGGAGGCACCCGAAATCAGACAATCTGCACCCGAAATCAGACAATTGTCAGTTCTTCCCCTCTGTAATGTCTGAATATGGTCTGCCCTACCCGTAAAACATTCGTAAACTTGCATCGCTGGAAAGCTAAAAAACGAATATGTAACTAAAAAAAATCTATGAATTATGAACAGTACAACTTTTGCGCAAGACCTTATAAAAGTGCAGGATGATCTTTTGCGTTTTGCCTATAAGCTGACTTCGGACCGCGAAGAAGCCAATGACCTCCTCCAGGAGACTTCGCTCAAGGCACTGGACAACGAAGACAAGTACATGCCCGAAACCAATTTCAAGGGATGGATGTACACCATCATGCGAAACATCTTTATCAACAACTACCGCAAGGTGGTGCGCGAACAGACCTTTGTGGACCAGACGGACAACCTCTATTACCTCAACTTCTCGCCCGACACCAGCTACGAGAGCACCGAGCGCGCCTACGACCTTAAGGAGATGCACCGGGTGGTCAACGCCCTGCCGCGCGAGTACAAGATACCCTTCTCCATGCACATCTCGGGCTTCAAATACCGCGAGATAGCCGAGAAGCTGGACCTCCCCCTCGGCACGGTGAAGAGCCGCATCTTCTTCACCCGCCAGAAACTGCAGCAGGTGCTCAAGGATTTCCGCTGAACACCCCTCCCTGTCCGGGAGGCGTGCCTCTGGCCGGCCGCGTCCGTGCTTCGGCCTCCATGGAAAGTGGGCTGGTTCACCAGCCCACTTTCCATGTTGCAATGTTCCGTCTCCATACGCTCCACACACCCTTTTTCCCTTGGGCGCTTGCCCTTAACCGTCTGTCCGATTGTTAGTAATATCGGCAAAAAGCTTGCAGAAAGTCGGCTTTAAGCGGATTTTGCCGACACGGTCTTTCTGCAAAAAACGCGAAACAGAGGCCGTGACGGCGCTTTCGGTATGTCTGGAGCGGCCACCGTGCAAGCTCCGTCCGTCTGCCATGCTTGTTTCGTCCGTGCGGAATGCTTGTTCGGAGCGGACAGATTGCTTGTTCGGTGGCCGCAGATTGCTTGTGCGGAGTGCCGGAAAACCTGGTCGCGGCCTTCCGGAAGGATAGCCGTCTCCTTCCAAGCGGCTTTCCGGAGCCGGAAAGAGGGCGTTTCTCTCCTTCGGAAGCCGCTTTTCCCGCTCTTTCAAATGTAAGGATTTCGCTATCCGTCTGCCATGCAGCCGGTTGCTGATTTCCGCTTCCGTTTTTCCGTGCAAGCCGGGCGGCAGGCCGGAAAAACCGATTCTGGGGCATCGGAAAAGTCAAAGTGTCAAAATGTCAAGAAAGGAATCGGCCTTGTCCCAGGTGCGCCGGCGGCAGGCCGGGGCTGCGCTCCGCCAGCCCCATCTGAAAACAGGACTTTCGCTTTGCGCTTCCCACGGTTTGCACTATCTTTGCATCCGGTTATCACAAAGAAAGCAAAGAGCGATGAATAAGATAAATTCGGTATGTGTTTACAGTGCGTCGAGCACCAAGATTGACTCCATCTATTTCGAGACTGCGCACCAGCTGGGCACGCTGTTGGGCACGCAGGGCATCCGCCTGGTGAACGGTGCGGGCAACATGGGCCTCATGGCTGCCGTGGCCGACTCGGTGCTGGCAGCCGGCGGCGCTGTGACGGGCGTCATTCCGCGCTTCATGGTGGAGCAGGGGTGGCACCACACGGGACTTACCGAACTGGTGGAGGTGGACACCATGCACGAGCGCAAGCGGCGCATGGCCGAGCTGAGCGACGCCGTCATCGCCCTGCCCGGCGGATGCGGCACGCTGGAGGAGCTGCTGGAGGTCATCACCTGGAAGCAGCTGGGCCTCTACCTGAAGCCCATCGTCATCCTGAACGTGAAGGGCTACTACGACCCCCTGCTCGAAATGTTCGGCCGTGCGGCCGAGGAACACTTCATGGGTGCCCGCCACATGGACATCTGGCGCGTGGCCCGCACGCCGGCCGAAGCCCTCGAACTGGTCCGCACCACCCCCCTGTGGGACGTTTCCATCCGTAAGTTTGCCGCGATATGAGTGAGCTGCTGGTACTTTGGACTGCCGGGACCGAGGCCATCCCCATTCCCTACGCTCCCTACATGGACGACTGTGTGGCGATGGTCCTGCTGGGCTGTTTCTTCCTCTCGGCCTACGTGCTTTCGCGCAGCCGCAAGTTCCTGAGCCAGCTGATGAAGGACTACCTGATGCACCGCGAGCGTGCCAGCATCTTCTCCACCTCCACGGC